>NZ_JBJIEP010000022.1:0-99995 GCF_046557955.1 Shinella agrisoli
ACGATCCTAAACGCCATCGCAAGAACAGACCCAGCCTTCAAACCATAACTCCACGGTTGCTTGACCCGAGGATCCATTTCTTTCAAAGGCTTATGGATGGTCGGGTCAAGCCCGACCATGACGGAAGAGAGGTTTGGCGGACTTCACCAACAAGCTGAAGGCCCCGTTTCCGGGGCCTTCATTTGGAGGTGCTCAGGCAGGGCGCCGCTTGTCGACGCGATTGTGGTCGAGGAAGGCTGCGATCGCCGCTTCCCCGTAGAGGCGGCGCTGCTCGGTGGCCGCCATCGCAAGACGGGCGGCATCGCCGAAGGTGACGATCTCGGCGTCCGCAGCCGCCGGCGTGCGGGCGAGCGCGTCGCCGACGATATCCGCCATGGTACGCGGCAGGATGTCGGTGCAATCGCGCATGCTTTCAAAGACGGCCCCGATGGGGATGACTTTTTCCTCGTAGATCACCATCGGTTCGGCGCGCTCGTCTTCCCAGGATTCGAAGGCTTCCAGGGCATCGCCGAACAGTTGCTGCAGAGTGATGGGAGCATGTCCTTCGTGAAGGTCAGGCAGGAAATTCAACATTTTCTGTCTCCTTGGCGTAAGGGCGTTTCGCTTCGTACTCCTAACTGGGGCCCAGGATGCCGGCTTGCCCATGCGTTCCCGCATGCGGCCTGCTGCACCGCAGGTCTCACAAATCTTAACAACAGGAAACGGATTGGGAAGCGAAAAATATTGTGCGGCCAGCGGCAAAGGGCGTGTTTCGGTGGACTTCTGTTTCAAAACAGCGGGATAGCGGAAAGAAAATTTCTGTATGATTGTGCGTCGCAGCAATGCTTGCGTGCCGCAACGCGCCGTCCACAACCGGATTCGGCGCGGCAAATCACTCTTCTTTGCACGGCGGCAAGTTGCCTGTTGACCGGATCGGCGCAGACCGCTAGAAGACGGCGAACCGTACCGTACGGTACGCAATATCGACAGGTGGCTATCTTGCGGATGATGGAGCAGGGAAGGGCAGGCGCGGCGGCCGCGGGACTGACGGAACGTCAGGGCGCGGTGCTGGAGCATGCGCTCGGCCTGCTCGTCGAGGGCGGCGAACGGGCGCTGACGACGGCCGGCGTGGCGCGCGCGGCGAATTGTTCCAAGGAAAGCCTGTATAAATGGTTCGGCGACCGCGACGGGCTGATCTCGGCGATGATCGCCTACCAGGCCGGCAAGGTGCGCACGGTCGAGGTCGAGGCGGGCAAGCTGACGGCGGAGACGCTGCGCCAGCATCTGGTCTCCTTCGCGCGCGACCTCGTCGACGTGCTCTCCGGCGACGTCTCCCTGGCGCTGAACCGCCTCGCCATCGGCCAGGCGAGCCGCGACAGCGCCGGGCTCGGCCGCCTGTTGCAGGAGCGTGGCCGCCGGCAGATCGGCAGGCGCGCCGCGGCGCTGCTGGAGGCCGGCCGCAAGGCGAAGCTGCTCGCCTTCGACAGCGCCGACGAGGCATACGGCACGCTCTACGGCCTGATCGTCTCGGACATGCACCTGCGCATGCTGCTGGGCGAGGATGCGAGCGCACTCAAGAAGGAATTCTCGCCACGCGCGGAGAAGGCGGTGGACGCCTTCCTGACGCTTCACGGCGCGAAAGGGTAAAGCCGGCGAAGGCCGCCGGCTCGGGTTAAACAGACAAGCTAAGGGAAGGAACCATCGATGCGCGTCTATTACGATCGTGATGCCGATCTCAACCTCATCAAGGCGAAGAACGTCGCCATCGTCGGCTACGGCTCGCAGGGCCGTGCCCACGCCCTCAACCTCAAGGACTCCGGCGCCAAGAACGTCGCGATCGCCCTCAAGGCCGGTTCGCCGACCGTCAAGAAGGCCGAGGCCGACGGCTTCAAGGTCATGACCGTCGCGGAAGCCGCCAAGTGGGCCGACCTCCTGATGATGGCGACGCCGGACGAACTCCAGGCCGACATCTACAAACAAGAGATCGCCGGCAACATCCGCGACGGCGCGGCCATCGCCTTCGCGCACGGCCTCAATGTCCACTTCGGCCTCATCGAACCGAAGTCCTCGGTCGATGTCGTCATGATCGCGCCGAAGGGTCCGGGCCACACGGTTCGCGGCGAATACCAGAAGGGCGGCGGCGTTCCCTGCCTCGTCGCCGTTCACCAGAACGCGTCCGGCAACGCCCTCGACCTCGCGCTCTCCTACGCCTGCGGCGTCGGCGGCGGCCGTTCGGGCATCATCGAGACCAACTTCAAGGAAGAGTGCGAAACCGACCTCTTCGGCGAGCAGGTCGTCCTGTGCGGCGGTCTCGTCGAGCTCATCCGCGCCGGTTTCGAGACGCTGGTGGAAGCCGGCTACGCGCCGGAAATGGCCTATTTCGAGTGCCTGCACGAAGTCAAGCTGATCGTCGACCTGATCTATGAAGGCGGCATCGCCAACATGAACTACTCGATCTCCAACACGGCCGAATGGGGCGAATACGTCTCCGGCCCGCGCATCATCACCGCCGAGACCAAGGCCGAGATGAAGCGCGTTCTCACCGACATCCAGACCGGCAAGTTCACCTCCGAATGGATGCAGGAATGGAAAGCCGGCGGCGCACGCTTCAAGGGTATCCGCCGCAACAACGACGCCCATCAGATCGAGGAAGTCGGTGCCAAGCTGCGCGGCATGATGCCGTGGATCGGCAAGAACAAGCTGGTCGACAAGGCCGTCAACTGACCGCTCCTGCCCTCGGGCAGAACGGCCGGCCGGGCGGGATTTCCGCCCGGCCTCCTATTTCAGGGAAACTGAAATAGTGCAGTGCATTCTTCCGCGTTATTGCGGCGCAGCAAGTAATAACCTTGCGTGACGCGCCGAAGAGGAACAAAATACTGGAGTGTTTCGTTCCGCTGTCGGGAGGATAGTGCGATGACCACGATTATCCAATACTTCGCCTGGTTCGACCTTTTCATCCTGGGCAGTATAGCCACGCTGGTGCTGCTCAGCCTTTACAGCGACCGGGCGACCTGAGCCTCCTCGGCTCAAATGCCGATGAAAGCAGGCTGCTCCGACCGGAGTAAAACCGCCTGGAAACTCGGGTTGTGCTTCTTTTCTCATCGCACGAATATTTAGGTCAGCATTGTTGACATAATAGCGGTGCCGTGATGAGGTGCGTTCAAACAACAAGCCCGAGGAAACCCCTATGTTCAAATGGGAACAGGCCTTCGCGACGCGCGCGTCGCGCATGAAGGCATCCGAAATCCGTGAGCTGCTGAAGCTGCTGGAGCGACCCGACATCATCTCGTTCGCCGGCGGCATTCCCGATCCGGCGCTGTTCCCGAAGGAAGCCTTCTCCGCCGCCTATGCCGATGTGCTTGCGGGCGAGGGTGCCGCCGCCGGCCTGCAATATTCCGTCAGCGAGGGCTACAGGCCGCTGCGCGAATGGCTCGCCGGCGAGATGGGCAAGATCGGCATCGCCTGTACGGCGGAGAACGTCTTCATCGTCTCCGGCTCGCAGCAGGGCCTCGACTATCTCGGGAAGCTCTTCCTTTCGCCGAAGGACACGGCCCTCGTCACCTGGCCGACCTATCTCGGCGCGCTCCAGGCCTTCAACGCCTACGAGCCGACCTACGACCGGCTGAACCTTTCCGGCAACCGCACGCCGGACGCCTACCGCGCGACGGCGGCGGAAGCGGGCGGGCGCGTCAAGTTCGCCTACCTCTCCGCCGATTTCGCCAATCCGACCGGCGAGACCGTCGACCGCGCCGGCCGCGAAAAACTGCTCGACCTTGCCGAGGAGCTGGAAATCCCCGTCATCGAGGATGCCGCCTACCAGTCGCTGCGCTACGACGGCGAGGCGGTTCCGCCGATCCTGGCACTCGAAATCGCCCGCAAGGGCACTATCGATGACACGCGCACCATCTATTGCGGCAGCTTCTCCAAGACGCTCGCGCCGGGCCTGCGCGTCGGCTACATCGTCGCGGCGGCGCCCGTCATCCGCAAGCTCGTGCTGATGAAGCAGGCGGCCGACCTCCATTCCTCGACCATCAACCAGATGGCGATCGCCCATGTCGCCGAGCGCGGTTTCGATGCGCAGGTCGCCAAGATCCGCGCCGCCTACAGCCGGCGCCGCGATGCCATGCTGGCCGCGCTGCAGAAATATATGCCCGAAGGCGTTGCCTGGACGAAGCCGGAAGGCGGCATGTTCGTCTGGGTCACGTTGCCGGCCGGCATGGACGGCGCAAGGCTGCTTGCCCGCTCCATCGAGACGGAAAAAGTCGCCTTCGTGCCCGGCCAGGCCTTCCATGCGGACGGCAGCGGCGCGAACACGCTGCGGCTCAGCTTCTCCTGCGCCGACGCCGCGACGATCGAGGAGGGCATTTCCCGCCTCTGCCGCTTGCTGAGCAAGGAGCAGCTGGCTGCCTGATTGGCGCGACCTGTGCGGAGGCCTTTGCCCCTCACCCTCACCCTGACCCTCTCCCGCTTGCGGGGAGAAGGTGGCCGGCAGGGCCGGATGAGAGGCGATCTAGCCCCGCAACCAATCCATCGCCGATTCGTAGACCAGATCCGGCAGGACCTCGAACGTGTAGGGTGCGTGCACGCGCTCCCATTTCTGGTGATAGTCGCGTCCCCAGGGCCCGATATTGACCGTCGGGAAGGAGAGCAGCCCTTCCGGCGCATCGTCGGTGAAGGCGACGGAGGGCGTGTTGGCGGCGAGCAACCCCGTTTCGCTCGCCTCGGGCCGGTGGCCGAAGAAGCTCATGTCGGAAATGCCGGCGAAGATCTGCTTGAACTTGATCGACGTGCCGTGCCGCTGTGCGACCTCGGCCATCACGCGCTGAAGCCGCGCCCGCCGCTCGCCGGCGCCGGAGCGCTCCAGATGCACCAGCGGGTAATGCAGGCTGCCGAAGCCGATGATGACGGCCGGGCCTTCGACGCCGGCCTGCGTCGCCGCCGCCGCGACGATCTCGCGGCTGACCCTCAGGGGATCGGTGCTGCCGGAAAGCGCGCGGTCGAGGTCTGCGAGCCGGTCGAGCGCATCGCCGCCGCGCGCCTTCAGCCGTTCGACAAGCTCCGCATAGGTCAGCACCGCGCCTTCCGTCCTCGTCGCGGGGCGGTTGCCGTAGCGGGCCTGGTGGGCATCCTGCGTTTCGAGGGCGGTGGCCAGCGCGCCGGAAACGATGGCGCGGAACTCGCCGAGAACGTCGCCGGCGCTGCGGCGGTGCGTCAGCCAGTTGAAGGAAAGCCAGACACGATCCGGCGTCGTCACGTCGTAGCCGTCGCGGATGTCGCGCGCTTCGAGGCAGACGGGGGGCGGGGACCGCTCGCCGAAGGCCGCGTCGGCAAGTTCCGGCACGGTATCCATGGCGCGTATGATCTCGGCGCTGATGCGGTGGGCGCTGATGCCGTTGAACGGATAGCCCGCATGGGTCGGCCGGCCGATGACGAAGGCGAAGGGCGCGAACTTGCCGATCGAGCCGAGATAGACCGCACGGCCTTCCTCGCCGCCGCGTTCGCAGCTCGACGCATCGAGGTTGATGCCGCCGACGATGTCGAGGTCGAAGCGCCGGGCGATCTCCGGCAGGGCGTCGCGCAGGCTTCGCATGCCGCGCGAACGGTTCTCCTCGTCCGGCGTCGCGACGAAGAGCAGGTTGCCGTCCGGTGCCTCCAGCCCGGCGAAGCGCTCCAGAACCGCGATGCCGGCGGCAAGGCCGCTCTTCATGTCCAGCAGGCCGCGCCCAGCGATGAAATCGCCGCTCTCGAAATCCTCGAGCGCCTTCATTTCCGCGCCGTTGAGGGGACGGCTGCGAAGCTCCTTCACGAGGGCTTCCGTCAGCGGCTCCGGATCGCAGGCGAGCGGCGCGAGCGTGCCGTAGTTGGCGATGGAGACCGTATCGAAATGACCGGCCAGAACCACCGTCCTCCGCCCGCCGCCGCGCACCAGCGCCACGACGCTCCGCGTCATCGGTTCGCCATGGCTGTCCACGGTGAAGAGCCGGTCGGGATGGCGCCGGAAATAGGGTGTTTGCGCGAGCTGCGCCCTGAGCTTTCCGGAAAAGGCCGCCTCGTCCGGCGAGCCCGTGACGCTCGGCCAGCCTGTCATCAGCAGAGAGAGCGCGCGGGTGCGCGCGGCGGACGTGCGGATGGCGTTCTCGTTCTTCATGGCTGGGGACTCGTCGAAAGGGGATTGCATTGAGGCAAAGGCTAGCCAAGGATGGCGGCAAGCGAAACGGCAATTTTTTGAGAATTTTGCACGCCATATTGCCGTTTCGCCATAGTGGATTGGCAATTCGGCAGCAGGCATGGACGCAATCGACCGGAAACTTCTCGCCCTCCTGCGCAAGGATGGCCGCGCCTCGCTTTCGGCCCTGGCAGGGGAACTGAAGGTCTCGCGCGGCACGGTGCAGAACCGTATCGACCGGCTGACGCGCGAGGGGATAATCAGCGGCTTCACCGTGCGGGTGACGGAAGCCGACGATCCCCATGCCGTGCGCGCCATCATGATGATCGAGATCACCGGGCAGAAGACGCTCGCCGCCATCAAGGCGCTGCGCGGCGTCCCGGAGGTTCGCGCCCTGCACACGACGAACGGTGCATGGGACCTCGTGGCGGAGATACAGGCGGACAATCTCGTCGAGTTCGAGCGCGTGCTGCGCGGCATCCGCGCCATGGACGGCGTCTCGAAATCGGAAACGAGCCTGCTTCTGACAACCCTCTGAGGTCAGGGCATCGCGATGTCGATGACCTCGCCCGCCGATGAACAGGTGATGCGCGCCGGTCCTCCGCCTTGCCGGGATGCGCTTCATCCGCAAAGGCGGCGGCGCGTGAAAAGGCGCTTTCCATCGCCGGCCAGCCGGTTACACTCCGCCGGCATTATCGGAAGGACCTCATGTCGCTACGCCTTGCCACGTTCAACATCGAAAACCTCATGACCCGTTTCGACTTCACGGGCTTTCGCAACCAGCTTCGCCAGGATCGTGTGCTGCGCCTTTTCGACATCCGCAACGAGGCGGAATACCAGCGGCTGGAGGAGGCGCGCACCATCGCGCATACGGACGACGCCCGCCAGCATTCGGCGCTTGCCATCGCCGATGCGGACGCCGACATCCTCTGCCTGCAGGAAACCGACAACATGGCGGCGCTGCAGGCCTTCGAATACGGCTACCTCTTCCGCATGGTGGGCAATGGCTACCGGCAGAAATACCTGATCGAGGGCAATGACAGCCGCGGCATCGACGTTTCGGTGCTGATGCGGGAGGAAACGCGCGACGGCCAGCGCATCGAGTGCGTCGACATCCGCAGCCACGCATCCGTCACCTATCGCGAGTTCGATCTTTTCACGCCGGACCTGGGACCGGGCATCAACCCGGACGACAAGATCTTCAAGCGCGACTGCCTGGAGATGGACCTGCGCATCGGCGGGCGGCCGCTGACGCTCTATGTCGTGCATTTCAAGTCGATGGGGCCGGGCAGGGAAGGCCTGGACGGCCGGCAGTCGACCATGCCGGTGCGCATGGCGGAGGCGCGGGCCGTGCGCCGGATCATCGAGAACCGGTTCGGCGCCGGCCGTACCGCCGGCAAGGCCTTCGCCATCTGCGGCGACATGAACGACTACCAGGAGAAGCTTGCGATCGAGGGCGACAGGCGCAACGGCTATCGCTTCGTGCCGCAGGAAGAGGAGGTGAGCGCCCTCGACGTCTTCAGCGCGGACGGCTTTGCGGTGAACCCCATGCTGCGGCGCCCGGTGGACGACCGCTGGACGCTCTACCATAGCCGCGGGCCGGAGGAGCGCCATCTCTGCCAGCTCGACTATATCTGGCTCTCGCCGTCGCTTGCCGAGCGCAATGCGCACCATGTTCCGGAAATCATCCGCGCCGGCCAGCCCTTCCGCACGCTCTTCCCGCCGGGGCAGGAGGTGGAGCGCTATCCGCGCGTCGGCTGGGACAGGCCGAAGGCTTCCGACCATTGCCCGGTGGTCATGACGCTCGATCTGTGAGCGGTCCATGGCGTCATTTCCGCTTGCCCGCGGCGGAGGCCTCGGGCAGGTTTAGGCAGATGCCTTCGGGCAAAAGACGAATACGGAGAATGCCTTGTCCCGTCGCTACGCCATCTACGACGTCTTCACCGACGCGCGGCTCGCCGGCAATCCGCTGGCCGTCGTCTTCGATGCCGACGGACTCGATGACGATACGATGCAGCGCATCGCCGGCGAGTTCAATCTCTCCGAAACGGTCTTCGTCAAGACGCCGGAGAAGCCGGCGCACACCGCGCGCCTGCGCATCTTCACGCCCGGCCGGGAACTGCCCTTCGCCGGCCATCCGACGGTGGGCGCGGCGATCGCCATCGCCGAGGCCGGCGAGGGCAACGGGGCGGGACCGCGCGATCTGGTGAGCGTGCTGGAGGAGAATGTCGGCCCGGTGCGCTGCGCCGTGAAGCTCGGTGCCGGCAAGGCGGCCTTTGCCGAATTCGACCTGCCGCGCAAGTCCGCGCGCCTGGAGGCCGCCTTCGACAAGCAGGCGCTCGCCGATGCCTTCAGCCTGAAACCCGCCCAGATCGGCTTCGAGAACCACGTGCCCTCCCTCTGGAGCGCCGGCGTCGCCTACGTGATGATCCCGGTGCATGACCTTGCGGCCGCGGCGGCCGTGGAGTTCGACCCGGTGCTCTGGGAACGTTGCGCGCCATTCGCCGAGGGCCGGCTTGCCTCCGCCTACCTCTATTGCCGCGGCGGCGTGAACCATATCGCCAGGTTCCACGCCCGCATGTTCGCGCCCGACATGGGGATCGCCGAGGATCCGGCGACGGGCTCGGCCGTCGCCGCCATGTCCGGCGCCATCCATTTCTTCGACAAGCTGGTGGACGGCCATCATCCGTTCCTGGTCGAGCAGGGGGTCGAGATGGGCCGTCCCTCCCTGATCCACCTGCATCTCGATGTCTCCGGCGGCACCATCGCCGGTGCGCGCATCGGCGGGGAAGCCGTGCGCATCGCATCCGGAGTGCTGGATTTGTGACAGGAAGAAAATTTCCGGCGGACACGCATTTTTTCCAACTGCGGTATGGACAAGCCCGGCGAAGGCCATTATACGCCCCTCCAGACCGCCGGAGCGGTCATGTGGGTGATTAGCTCAGTTGGTAGAGCAGCTGACTCTTAATCAGCGGGTCCACGGTTCGAGCCCGTGATCACCCACCATTTTTTCTCAAATGAGATCAATGGCTTGCGCTGATTTCTTCTGGCATTCTCTAAACACGACGGTGTCCTGCCGCTGCGCAGACGGGAACGCGCGTCAAACCCTCCTGGGACAACTCGCCGGACCACATCTGAATCATTCTTCGGAAGCCGATATTCCCGATGTCGTGATCCTCGAATGGCCGTTGGAAATCGCGGCAAGTTCCGCCTCCACGGTTTTCACGAGGGCAGTGACCATTGGCGGAAGGGCGCGCCCGAGCCGGCTGACGATATAAACGCTGCGCCACGCCACCGGTTCGATGAGCCCGAGGAAGGCGATGCGGTTATCCGGGATGAACTCCGCCGCCAATGCCGGCGCCGTGGTGACGCCCAAGCCGTTTTCGATCAGCGCCCAGAGCGTGGGATAGGTCGATACCTCGTATTTCGGCACGCGGATGGATTCCGGGAGGTCTTCCATCTGCGAGAGGATCGGACCGGTCGCCGTGTCGAGCGTGAGGCCGACGAAATTGTGGCCGGCAAGATCGGCCCAACGCAGCACGCCGTCCTTCGCAAGCATGTGCAGGGGATGCGTATGGCGCAGGAAGAGGCCGAGCTGGTCCTTGAACAGCGGCTTGAACACGAGATCGGCATCGGGACCGTCCATGCTGGCGAAACCGATGTCCACCTCGTTGCGCCGCACGAGACGGCGGACGTCGTTGGAATTTCCCTCGCGCAGCTGGACGCGAAGCCCTGGCCGGGACGCAAGGAAGCCTTCCAGGATGCGGGGCATGATCTTGGTCGCTATCGAGCTGACGACGCCGACGCGGATGCAGCTGTTGCGGCTGGAGGCAGTCAGCCGGATGTTGCGGATCGCCAGGTCGAAATCGTCGACGACCCGCTCGGCGACCGGGAAAAGATCGTTTCCCTCCTGCGTCAGGATCACGTTGCGCGTGGTCCGGTCGAACAGCGTTCCACCGACAATATCCTCCAGCTGCTGGATGGTCATCGTCAGCGAAGGCTGCGACAGGTGCAGCTCGGTGGCCGCGCGCGTGAAGCTGCGGTGTTTCGCGACGCTGAGGAACGCCCGCAGATGGCGGATGGTCGCGGTGTAGGACGGCGGAGGTAGAGCCTGCGATTGTGGGTCGGCCATCGGATGTCTCCAGATGATCATTTATAGGCAATCCTGATCAGTTTCGAAAGTTTTTCAATTTGATTTATCGAATGTCGGCGCATTTAATGATCGGCACGGGTCGCAGCCACTCATCCTCGGCGCGGAAGAAACCCAACCAATAAGGGGAACAGGATGTTGAATATGTTGACGAAACGCCGTTCGGCGGTTGCTTTCGCTTGCCTTGTCGCCAGTTCCGCTCTCGTAACGCCCGTTTCGGCGCATGCGCAGACCGTCGTCATCGGCTCCGAGGGGGCGATACCGCCGCTGGACCCGCATCGCATGACCGGAACGCCGGGCTTGCGGGTGATCGATGCGATCTACGATCCGCTCGTCCGCGAGGACCTTTCCGTCGTGACCGACACCGCGCCGGCGCTGAAGGGCGGCCTTGCCGAAAGCTGGACGGTGAGCGACGACGGCCTCGTCTACCGCTTCACGCTGCGCTCCGGCGTCAAGTTCCACGACGGCACGGATTTCAATGCAGAGGCCGTTCAGGCGAATTTCGCCAGGATCATGGACAAGGCCTCGCCCCTTCACGACGAGCGCGCTGCCGGCAACATGACCTTCCTGACCCGCTGGATCGCCGGCACGGCGGCGATCGACGCGCAGACCTTCGAGATCAGGGTGAAGGAACCGTTCTCGGGTCTGCTGCGCCTTCTCAGCGACCGCCGCTCCGGCATCATCAGCCCGACGGCGATGGCCGCCCACAAGGGGGACGCGATGGGGTTGAACCCCGTGGGAACCGGCCCCTTCCGGCTGGAGACCTTCCAGCAGGGGCAGCAGCTCGACCTGAAGCGGAACGATGCCTATTGGGGCGGCGCGGCCGCCGTCGATACCCTCATCTTCCGGCCCGTGACCGACCCGACCGCCATGGCGATCGCCATGCAGACCGGCCAGGTCGACATCATCCCCAGCGCAAGCTCGCAGCAGGTCGCCCAGCTTTCCGTCGATCCCAGCCTGCAGATCCAGTATCCCGAGCCGGCGAACCAGTATTTCGTGCGGCTCAACACCAAGGCCCGGTACACGGACAACAAGCTGTTCCGGCAGGCGCTGAACTACGCCGTCAACCGCGACAATCTGGCGGCCCTGCTCAACGGACAGGTCACGCCGCTCGGCGGTCCGGTTCCCTCGGGCAACGAGCTGCCGAGCGCGGCCGGATCGACCTACGCCTATGATCCGGCGAAGGCGAAGGCGCTGCTGGCCGAGGCCGGTTTCTCGACCGGCGTCACCATCAAGCTGATGGCGCCGAACAGCGGCCCCGGTTTCGGGCAGGCCGCCGAGGTCATCGCGCTGCTCCAGCAGGATCTCGGCGAGGTCGGCATCACGCTGGAGCCGCAGTTCCTCGAATTCGCGACGCTCGTCTCGACCGAGGGGCCCGGCTATAAGGACGACGTCCAGGGCTCGTTCAACGGCTGGACGACAGGCGCCGACAGCGCCTACTGGCTGGAGCGCATGTTCGCCGGCGACCAGCAGCCGCCGCGCGGCGTCAATCGCGGCTGGTTCACCAATGCCGAGGCCGACCGGTTCTTCACCGAGGCGCGCGGCGAAAGCGACGAGGCGAAGCGCCTCGACCTCTACCGGCAGGCGGCCGAACGCATCGCCGACGATAGCCCGTGGATCTTCCTCTATCAGGATCGGCTGCCGCGCGTGCTGAGCGCGCGCATCGGCGGCGTCCTGCCGGCAAGATCCGTCTTCATCGACTATCCCCGCATACAGGTAAAGTAACCCACTGTTTTTATTCGGATTTGAAAGAGGAGAATACGCAGATGATGTTAGGTTGGCGCGCACGTATCGGGCAGATGAGGCCGGCGACGGCGATCGAGGGGGCCGAGGAATGGCGGTCGGTGGCGCCCGTCGGCGTCGCCTTCGCCGATGCCCGGACCATCGTGCCGCGCGTCGATGAAGAAGGCCTCAAGGTGATGATGTCGCAAGTGCTGGAGGCCTCGCGCCAGCTGGCGACCGCCAAGGTGGACCTCATCGTCCAGTGCGGTGCGCCGGGCACCTTCCTGCGCGGCGTCGGCCATGACGAGGAGGTCTGCGCCCAGATCGAAGCGGAAACCGGCATTCCCGCCATCACGATGATGGCGGCGCAGATGGATGCGCTGAAAGCGTTGGGCGCCACCTCGATCGCGGTCGCGACGATCTATTCCGACGAGGTGAACGAGAAGATGGGCGCCTTCATGGAGGCCAAGGGCTTCAAGATCGCCTCCATGCTGGGCCTCCAGATCACCGATCCCTTCGATGCCAGCGTGCATGACGCCGACAGCGCCTACAAGCTCGGCAAGCAGGCTTTCAAGGCCGCCGGAACCTGCGATGCGATCCTGATTTCCTGCGGCACCTACCGGACATTCCCGATCCTTCCCTACCTGGAAATGGATACGGGTGCGGCCGTGGTGTCGAGCAACCAGGCGACGCTCTGGCGGGCGCTGAGGGCCGTCGGCCTGAAGGACCAGATCCCGAACCTCGGCAAGCTCTGGTACGCCGCCTGATCGCAGGAACCGCGACGGAAGAGAACGATGACGACCGTGATCGAACAGACAATCAGGCCTGCACGCAAATGGCGAGATGCCTTCGTCGGCATCCTGGACAATCCCGCGCTGGCCATCGGTCTCGGCATCCTGGCCGTCATCGTCTTCGCCGCTCTCTTCGCCGACTGGATATCGCCGTTCGATCCGTTGAGGGCTAACCCGCTCGCCCGCTACAGGGGCGTGTTTTCCGGCTGGAACATCCTCGGCACCGATGAACTCGGGCGCGATATCCTGAGCCGCCTGATCTACGGCACGCGCTACGCCCTCATGGTGGCGATCGTGCCGACGGTCATCGCGCTGGCCATCGGCGGCCTGCTCGGAATGGTCGCCGGCTATATCGGCGGGTTCGTCGATACCGTGATCATGCGGTTCTTCGACATCATGTTCGCCTTTCCGGGCATCCTGCTGGCGCTCGGCATCAGCGCGGCGCTCGGGCCGGGCCTTTCCTCGATGATCATCGCGATGGTCGTCGTCACCGTTCCCGCCTTCGGCCGCATCGTTCGCGGCGCGGTGCTGCAGGTCAAGGAAGAGGTGTTCATCGAGGCGTCCCATGCCCTCGGCTTCCGCGCCCGGCGCATCGCGTTTCGGCATATCCTGCCGAATATCCTCGGGCCGGCCATCGTCTACGGCACGCTGCAGACCGGGCGAAACGTCATCCTGTCGTCAAGCCTCAGCTTTCTCGGCCTCGGCCCCCAGCCGCCCGCTCCCGAATGGGGCCAGATGCTGTCGAGCGGCCGCACGGCGCTGGCGACCGCAGCCCATGTCGCGACCATTCCGGGCCTTGCCATCGTCGTCCTGGCCGTTGCCTTCAACCTCATCGGCGATGGTGCCCGCGACTACCTCGATCCACGTTTCAACAAGCAGCGGGACTAGGACGATGCTCGTGTTCGCCCTCAGACGTGCGTTCCAGATCGTTCCGGTCATCATCGGGGTGACGATCGCGACCTTCCTGCTCGCCAAGATCATTCCGGGCGATCCGGCCGACATGCTGCTCGGTGCCACGGCCTCGGAAGAGGCGAAGGAAGCGCTGCGGCTGAGCATGGGGCTGCACGAGCCGGCCCATGTCCAATACCTGATCTATGTCGGCAACCTGCTGCAGGGCGATCTCGGCCAGTCGTTCACATTCGCGCAGCCCGTTGCGGATGTCATCGCCGACCGCCTCGGCAACACGGCTCTTCTCGCCGTCGCCGCCATCGTCCTTGCCGCCATCGTCGGCGTCGCGGCCGGCACCTGGGCGGCGCTGAAGCCTGGCTCGCTGCGCGACCAGTCGCTTTCGGTGATCGTGCTGTTCTTCAATTCAATGCCGTCCTTCTGGCTCGGCCTCGTGCTCATCATGATCTTCGGCCTCCACCTGCGGCTCCTGCCGGTCAGCGGCATGCAGAGCGTCGGCGGCGGCGATGGCGTTCTCGGCCTTGCCGCCCACATGATCCTGCCGTCGATCACCCTTGCCGCCTGGTCGCTGGCGACGATCGCCCGCATGACCCGGTCCTCGCTGCTGGAGGTCATCAACAGCGACTACGTGCGCACGGCCCGGGCGAAGGGCATGCGGGAATCCCGCGTGGTGCTGCGCCATGCGCTGCCGAACGCCATGCCGCAGATCATCACGGTGATCGGCATGCAGATGGGCTTCCTGCTCAGCGGCGCCGTGCTGACCGAAACGATCTTCTCCTGGCCCGGCATCGGCCTTGCCATGTACCAGGCGATTTCGACCCGCGACATACCGCTCATCCAGGGCGGCATCCTGATCCTGGCCTTGGCCTTCGTGCTGATCAATTTCGCTGTCGACGTCCTCTACTCGTACTTCAACCCGAAGATCAAACTGTGAAGGAGCCGGCCATGTCTTCCTTCACGCTGCAAACGGACCCGATCCCGACAATGCCCACATCCGCCCAACAGGACGTCTTCACCTCTTATGTCGGCGGCGCCACGACCGCGCCCGCCGGCCGGAAAATCCCGCTTCACGACCCTTCGACCGGCAAGGTCTGGGCAAGCGCCTTCGTTTCGGACGAAGCGGTGGAGCTTGCCGTCGCCAGCGCCGCCGAGGCCTTCGCCTCGGAGCCCTGGGCGTCGATGACGGGATATGAACGCGCGACGCTCCTGCGCCGGTTGGGCGCCCTGATCGCCGCCAATGCGGATCGCCTGGGCGCGCTGGAAAGCCTCGCCAACGGCAAGAGCCATGCCGCCACCGCCGCGGAGATGAAGGCGACCGCCGCCTGGTACGACTACTATGCCAGCGCTCTCGATACCCATGACGATATCTTCCGCACCGTCTCGCGCACGGCGGACGCCCGCATCGTGCGCGAGCCGCTTGGCGTCGTCGTCGCCATCACGCCCTTCAACGGCGCGCTCTCGCTCGGCTCCTGGAAACTGGCGCCGGCGCTTGCCATGGGCAACGCGGTCATCCTGAAGCCGCCGGCGGAAGCGCCGGGCTCCAGCATCGCGCTTGCGGAACTGGCGATGGAAGCGGGCTTCCCGGCCGGCATCGTCAACGCCGTGATCGGCGATGCGGTCGCCGGCGAGGCGCTCGCAACCCATCCGGACGTGCAGATGGTGAGCTTTACCGGCAGCACGGCGACCGCCAAGGTCCTCGGCGCGAAAGTCGCCGCCGGCATGAAGCGTTTCGTCTGCGAGGCGGGCGGCAAGTCGGCCCACATCGTCTTTGCCGACGGCGACATCGACGGTGCCGTCATCGCCGCGACGCAAGGGGCCTTTTCCGGCAGCGGCCAGACCTGCGTCGCCGGCTCGCGCATCCTCGTGCAGGCCGAAATCTACGACAGCTTCGTCGAGCGCTACATCGCCTCGGTGAGCCGTATCCGGCTCGGCCATCCCTCTTCCCCGAGGGCGCATATCGGCCCGGTCGCGAACAGGCGGCAATACGAGCGGATCAACGGCTTTGTGAACGAGGCGGTGGCAGAGGGCGCGCGCCTTGCCTGCGGCGGCCGGAAACCCGATCTCGGGCCGGAGCTCAACGATGGCTACTGGATCGCGCCGACGGTCGTGCTCGATGTCTCGAGTGACATGCGGATCTGCCGCGAGGAGATCTTCGGGCCCGTCGTCACCGTGCAGCGTTTCGAGACCGAAGAGGAGGCGATTTCCATGGCGAACGGCGTGGAATACGGCCTCGCCGCCGGCTTCTGGACCCGTGACGTCGCCCGCGTGCGCCGCGTCTCCCGGCAATTGCAGGCCGGGACGGTCTGGGTGAACACCTACCGGGCGATCAACCTGCGTGTGCCTTTCGGCGGCTACAAGCAATCCGGCATCGGCCGCGAGAACGGCGTCGAGGCAATGGAGGAGTTCTCGCAGATCAAGGCGATCGTCGTCGAATACGGCCCGGCAGCCGACCCCTTCGCAAACTGACATCCGAACGGAAAGGAAAACCGATGACACTATCGGCAAGAAAGCCCCTGTTGATCGACGCACTGCAGTACAACAAGCCGGAGCGCGCACGCTTCGAGGAGTGGCGGCGCGGTGGCGTGGGCTGCGTGCACGTCACCCTCTCGATCTGGGAGAACGCGCGCGAAACGCTGACCGTGATCGGCGAATGGAATCGCCTTCTCGAGAAGAACGCGGACCTGATCGCGCTTGCGACGACGGGCGAGGACATCGAGCGCATCGCCGCCTCCGGGCGCACCGCCGTGGTCTACGGTTTCCAGGATACCTCGCCCTTCGAGGACGACATCGAGCTGATCGAGGTCTTCTACCAGCTCGGTGTGCGCATCGCGCAGCTTACCTACAACGTCCAGAACCGCGTCGCCTCGGGGTGCTGGGAGCCCGACGAGGCCGGCGTCTCGAAATTCTTCGGCCGCAATGTCATTGCGGAAATGAACCGCGTCGGCATGGTCGTGGACGTCTCGCACTGCACGGAGCGCACCTGCTTCGACGCGATCGAGTATTCGTCGCGCCCGATCGCCGTCACCCACGCCAATCCGCAGGAATTCGTGGGCACGGACATCGAACTCAACCGCCGCAACAAGTCGACGGCGCTGATCAAACGCCTCGCCGAGACCGGCGGCGTCATCGGCCTCAGCAATTATCCGAAGATCATGAAGAACGGGTCGGACTGCACGCTCGACACCTTCCTCGACATGGTCTCCTGGACGGTCGATCTCGTCGGCTCCGAGCATGTCGGCTTCGGTACGGACTTCTACGACGGCTGGCCGGAAAGCCAGATCAAGTGGTGGCGCGCCGGCCGCTGGGCGCGCGAGAGCGCTATCCCGATCAAGGGCTTTTCCAAGTGGCCGTCCTGGTTCCAGTCGCCCGCCGACTTCCCGAACATCCTGGAAGGTCTCGAAAAGCGCGGCTTCTCCAGCGAGGAAATCGCACGAATCGCCGGTGGAAACTGGCTGAAGCTCTTCCGCGAAGGCTTCGTTCCAGCTGCCTCGGCGACAACGGCCAACGCCGCTTGAAAAGGCGGGGATGGCGGGAGGCACCTGTCGCCCCGCCATCACCCATCAGGATCGAACCGGAGGGCACGATGAGCCAGACCGATATGACAATTCAGGCGAGCGGAGGCCTGGGGTTTCCCGGGCGGATATCCCGCGTGGTCTATCCGCTGTTGTCGCTGATCGTGATCATCGTGCTGTGGCAGGTCGTCGTTTCGGTCTTGAAGCCGGCACCCTACCTCCTGCCGTCCCCCGCTTCCGTCGCCTCCACGCTGGTCTCGCAGTTTCCCATGCTGATCTATCATGCGGGCATCACCGCCTTCGAAACCCTGATCGCCTTCCTGCTCAGCATCGTCATCGCGCTGCCGCTGGCGGTGATGATCGCACGGTTCCGCTGGTTCGAGGATGCGGTCTATCCGCTGCTCGTCACCAGCCAGGCGGTGCCGAAGGTCGCGCTGGCGCCCCTCATTCTCGTCTGGCTCGGCTTCGGCCTGCACACCAACATCGTCGTCGGCGTCCTGATGGCCTTCTTCCCGGTCGTCATCAGCGGCGTGGTGGGCCTGAAGAGCGTGCCGCAGGACATGATCTTCCTCGGCAGGACGATGGGACTTTCGCAGGCGCAGATGTTCCGCAAGATCTATCTGCCCCATTCGCTGCCGAGCCTCTTCGGCGGCCTGAAGGTCTGCGTGACGCTCGCCGTGGTAGGGGCCGTCGTCGGTGAGTTCGTCGGTTCGGACCGCGGCCTCGGCTATCTGATCCTGCTCTCCAGCGGACAGTTGCAGACGGCGCTGATGTTCGCCGCTCTCATCCTTCTCGTGCTGATCGGGGTCGTCAGCTTCGCCATCGTGCAATTCGTCGAGGCGCGCGTGATGCCGTGGCATCGCTCGCAGCGCAACGACGGACATTGAGGAGCGCGCCATGGGCAAGTCCATCGCCATCGACAAGGTATCGCGGTCCTATGCGGGACTGGAGGCGCTGGTGCCGACCTCCATCGACATCCGGCCGGGCGAGTTCCTCTCCATCGTCGGGCCCAGCGGATGCGGCAAGAGCACGCTGCTGCGCATCATCGCGGGCCTTGATTTGCCGACCTCGGGCATGCTTCGCATCGGCGACCGGCCGGTCACCACGGCGGAGACGGACCTCGGTTTCGTCTTCCAGTCGCCGGTCCTCCTGGAATGGCGCAGCGTCATGGACAACATCCTCCTGCAGGCGGAAGCGCGCGGATTGCCGGACGCCGAATACCGCGCCAAGGCGAAGGACCTCCTCGCCGCCGCCGGTCTGGCCGGGTTCGAGAACGCCTATCCGCACCAGCTTTCGGGCGGCATGAGCCAGCGCGTCAGCGTTTGCCGCGCACTCGTGCACGATCCGTCCCTGCTCCTGATGGACGAGCCGTTCGGCGCGCTGGATGCGCTCACCCGCGACCAGATGATGGTCGACCTCCAGTCGCTCTGGCTGCGCTCCCGGCCGACCGTCGTCTTCGTCACGCACTCCATCCAGGAGGCCGTGTTCCTGTCCGACCGCATCGTGGTGATGGCGCCGCGCCCCGGCCGCGTCGAGGCAGTGCTCGACGTGCCGCTGCCGCGCCGTCGCCGGCTCTCCGTGCGCGGCATGCCGGAATTCAACGCGATCGTCGACCGGATCCTCACTCATTTCGAACGCATGGGCGTCATCCGCGACGACGCCGAAGACGCAGCCTGACACCCTTGGAAAGGAACCCGACATGAGACATTTCAAGCAGGCGGGCGGCACGCTCCTCGCCCTTGCCCTGATGAGCACGACAGCGCTTGCCGCCGACAGCATCCGCCTGCGCCTCGACTGGAGCTGGTGGGCGGGGCAGACGCCGATGATCCTCGCCAAGGAGAAGGGGTTCTACGACGAGGTCGATCTCGACGTGGAGATCGTCCAGGGGCAGGGATCGAAGACCACGACCATGGTGGTCGGCGAGAATGCCGATCCGATCGGCCATGCCAACCTCTCCACCGTCGCCCAGTCGGTCTCCGCGGGCGTGCCGATCACGGCCGTCGCCGGCTGGTGGCAACAGGGCCCGATCTCGCTGATCTGCGCCGACCCGTCCATAAAGACGCCGGCCGACGTCAAGGGCAAACGCATCGGCTCCACGCCGACCGGCTCCGACGGCCAGATCCTGCCCGCCTTCCTCAAGGCCAACGGCCTCGAACTGACCGATATTTCGCTCGTCAACATGCCCGGCGACGCGAAGTTCGCCGGCATCGCCTCCGGCCAGCTCGATTGCATCAGCGGCGACGACTACTTCTACGCCCCGCAGCTCAAGGCGCAGGGCAAGGAGGTATCGGTGCTGAAATATGCCGATTGGGGCGTGACCAATCTCGGCTTCGGCATCGTCGTCAACAACGATTACCTGGCGCAGAATCCCGACATCGTGAAGCGCTTCCTCGCCGCGACGAGGAAGGGCATGGAATACACGTTCGCCCACAAGGACGAGGCCGTCGAAATCTTCCTCAAGGTCTCCGGCAACACCCAGCCGGCCGAATTCCACCGCAGCGTGCTCGAAGCCTACGAGGCCTCGCTCCACACCAAGCAGAGCGAGGGCAAGCCGCTCGGCTGGATGGCCGAGGCGGACTGGGAGGCGATGAACGAGACGCTCGCCGAATTCGGTTCGATGCTCGGCAGGAAGGAGGCGACCGCCTACTTCTCCAACGACCATCTGCCGCAGTAGCCCCGGCGTGAACGCGGACGGTTCGACCGCCCGCCCTCTTCAGCAAGCAAATGGAAATCGCATGTCGAACATTGCCGATATATCGACTGGCACATACGACGCCATCGTCGTGGGGGGAGGGCACAACGGTCTCGTTGCGACCGCCTATCTCGCCAAGGCCGGATTGCGCCCGCTGCTGGTCGAGGCCCGGCCGACGCTCGGGGGGCCGTGCGGAACCTTCGAGTTCCTGCCCGGCTACCGCTGCGCCTTCACCAACTCGCCCGGCAGCTTCGAGCCGCGCTTCATCGCCGAGCTGCGGCTCGAGCACTTCGGCCTGAAATTCGTTCGCACCGACCCGACGGTCGTGCACCCTTTCCCGCGCGGGGCCTTCATCGGCTGGCGCGACCGGGATCGGCTGGCGGCACAGTTCGACGCCTATGCGCCGGGCGAGGCCGAACGCTACTTCGGCCTCCTGTCCGACCTCGAAGAACTCGGGCGGCATCTGGGCGCGTCGATGTTCGCGCCATCTCCCGGCCTGGTCGACGCCGCCCGCAACGTGCCCGGCCATCTTGCCGGCCTCTTCGACCGCGTGATGTGCGGCAGCCTGCGCCAGTTGCTCGACGAGCGGCTGAAATCGGAAGAAGCCAAGGCGCTGCTCGGCATGCTGGCGCTCAACGCGACGCTGACCCCGCCGTCCGCGCCCGGCTCGGCGGTAGGCCTGATGATGCGGCCGATCTCGCTCGCCTCCTATGCGGCGCTGGACGACGACGATCCCCGGCGCGCGGCGCTTCGCGGCTCCACCGGCCTGCCGGTCGGCGGCATGGGAGCCATCATCGACGCGCTCGAAGCCTGCTGCGTCGCGCATGGCGCGACCATCCTCAAGGATGCGCCGGTCGAGCGGATCCTGCATGTGTCGGGCAGGGCGAGGGGCGTCGTCACGGCCAAGGGCGATGAATTCCTGGCGCCGGTGGTGCTCTCGGCGATCAATCCCAAGACCCTTTTCGGCACGATGCTCGACGACGAGGCGGTGGGCGCCGACACCAGGCGCGAGATCGCCGCCGTGCCGATGCGAGGCTCGGCGTTCAAGCTGGTCCTGGCGCTCGACGGGGTGCCCCGCTATGCCGGCCTGCCGGCGGATGTCGACCCGGCGCAGGCAGCGCAGGTGCAGTTTCGTATCGCGCCCTCGCTGGACTATATCGAGCGGGCGATTGCCGACGGATTGGCCGGCAGGCTGGCGGAACACCCGATCATGTGGGGCCTGATGCCGTCGGTGACCTCGCCGGATATGGCGCCGGCAGGTTGCCACCTGCTCAGCGTCAATGCCTGGCACGCGCCCTATAGGCTTGCCGAGGGCAGCTGGCCGGAGGCGGGCGAGCGCTTCGCGGATATCTGCATCGACGCACTTTCCCGCTACATGCCGGACCTGCGCTCGCGCCTCATCGGTCTTCGCTATTTCAATCCCGTCGAGATCGAAGAGGAGCTGGGTCTCGTCCAGTCGAACATCACGCATGGCGACATGCTGCCGAATGCGCTTTTCGGCGCGCGCCCGCACCGGAATGCGCATGACTACCGCACGCCTCTTTCCGGGCTTTACCTCTCGGGCGGCGGCACCTGGCCGGGTGGCTATGTCACCGGCATCCCCGGCTACAACGCCGCAAACACCATCATCAAGGATCTGGACGTCACATCATGAGGGAACACGCAATGGAATTTCTGGTCAACATCAAGCTTCGCTGGTCTGACGACATGGATCCCGAACTGAAAGAGAAGGTGATCCGCGACGAGCGCGCCCACGCCGCCGAGCTCATCAAGGAGGGCCATCTTGTCCGCATGTGGCGTGTGCCCTGCCGCTTCGAGAACTGGGGCCTGTGGCGTGCGGCGGATGCAACGCAGCTGCACGAGATCATCACCAGCCTGCCGGCCAATCCCTGGATGTACGATATCGACGTGCTTCCGCTGGCCAAGCATCCGGTCGATCCGATCCACACCGCCGCCTAGCGCATTTCCGTTTGCCGCATTGTCCGATCCCCGAAGCGCCTGGCTTCGGCTGCTCCAGGAGGGAAAACAGGATGGACACACGTTCCGCCCAGCCGCCGGTCCTGTCCGTCGGCGATCTCACGACCTCGTTCAGGGCGGGCGACCAATGGAAGCCGGTCGTCCGCAATCTCTCCTTCTCGATCGCCCCGCGCGAAACGGTGGCGATCGTCGGCGAGTCCGGATCCGGCAAGAGCGTGACGTCCCTCTCGATCATGCGGCTGCTTCCGAAATATTCGAGCCGGATCGAAGGCACGGTCTCGCTCGGCGGCCGCGACCTGCTGAGGCTCGGCGAGGAGGAGATGCGCAAGGTCCGCGGCAACGACATCGCGATGATCTTCCAGGAGCCGATGACCTCGCTCAACCCGATCTTCCCGATCGGCAAGCAGATCGCCGAGGCGATCACCTGCCATCGTGCCCTTTCCCGAAGCGAGGCGCGGGCGGAGGTGATCCGGCTTCTGGAAAAGGTGCGCATTCCAAACGCCAAGGGCCGCTTCGACGATTACCCGCACCAGTTTTCCGGCGGCATGCGCCAGCGCGTGATGATCGCCATGGCGCTCGCCTCGAAGCCAAGGCTGCTGATCGCGGACGAGCCGACGACGGCGCTCGACGTGACGATCCAGGGCCAGATCCTCGACCTCATCAAGACGCTGCAGGAAGAGGAGGGCATGGCGGTGCTTTTCATCACGCACGACATGGGCGTGGTGGCAGAAGTCGCCGACCGGACGATCGTGATGCTCCGCGGCGATGCGGTGGAAACGGGGGCGACCGAGGATATCTTCAGCCGCGGCAGGCATCCCTATACGCGGGCGCTGCTCTCGGCGGTTCCGCGCCTCGGCTCCATGGCGGGGCGTCCCCGGCCCATGCGTTTCCCGTTGATCGACATCGTGACCGGCGAGACGCGCCGGGCGGAGAGCGAAGGGCCGGTGCCCGCCGCCGCCGAGCGGCCCGTTCTGGAGGTGAAGAACCTGACGACGCGCTTCGACATCCGCTCGGGCCTTTTCGGCCGCAAGAGCGGTGCGGTGCATGCGGTGGAGGACGTCTCCTTCGACCTGAAAGCCGGAGAGACGCTGTCGCTCGTCGGCGAATCGGGCTGCGGCAAGTCGACGACGGGGCGCTCGATCATACGGCTGGTCGAGCCGACAGGCGGGGCGGTCTTGCTCGGCGGCCATGATGTGATGGGCCTCGACCGCCGCGCGCTGCGCAGGATGCGGCGCAGCGTCCAGATGGTGTTCCAGGATCCGTTCGCCAGCCTCGACCCCCGCATGACGGTGGGCGCGGCCGTCATGGAGCCGTTCATCGAGCACGGCCTCGGCACCGCGCAGCAGGCGCGGGACAAGGCGGCCGATTTGCTGGAGCGCGTCGGTCTCGACCCGGACATGATGCGGCGCTTCCCGCACGAATTCTCCGGCGGCCAGCGCCAGCGCATCGCGATCGCACGCTCGCTGATGCTCGATCCGAAGGTGATCATCGCCGATGAGGCGGTGTCGGCGCTCGACGTCTCGGTCAAGGCGCAGGTGTGTAATCTCCTCCTCGACCTCCAGCAGGGCTTCAACCTCGCCTATCTCTTCATCAGCCACGACATGGCCGTGGTGGAGCGGGTCAGCCACCGGGTGGCGGTGATGTATCTCGGCGAGATCGTCGAGATCGGCCCGCGGCGGGAAGTGTTCGAAAATCCGCAGCATCCCTACACGAAGAAGCTGATGGCCGCCGTCCCGATACCCGATCCCGCCCGGCGCACCATCCGGCGGTGCCTTTCCACCGATGAGACGAGAAGCCCCGTCCGTCCCCTCGGCTACACCCCGCCCAGGCGCAGCTACCATGAGGTCTCGGAGCGGCATTTCGTCCAGGTTTAGCCCCGGGCGCCGACAGCGGAGATGATCGAAGATTTGGCAGCCGGGCGTTTTGGCAGAATAACGGCAGATTCCGACGATATGGCCGATGCATGATGGGCAGCCGGTGCCATTTTCAGGTCGGAGCCATTGCCGCCGGGCTGGTCCCTGATAGACTGCACGGCAAGCATTGTCGGATTCCGATCGTCTCAGTCATGCTCAGCAGGGGCCCTGCATGTCGCGTTTTGTCCGCATGATGATTGCCGTCGCTTTCTATCCTGCCTTGCCGGCTCACGCGGAGGTGCTGGTCTGTGCGCCTGTGGCCGTCGCGGAAGAAATAGGCACGCCGGGTCCCCTCACGATATCCGCAGCCGACAAGGACCTGGGCAACCCGGTGCTGTTTTGGATTGATACCGAAACCGGAGAGTTGCAGGAGCATGCCCAAGGTGGCGACCGGTTTATCACCTACACCGGCAAGCTGGACCGGCAGGACGCGGATAGGAAAATCTTCGTGGCACGTAATGCGGAACAGAACGAAGTCTATCGCATAGACCTCGGCCTGTCGATGCATCCGTTCCAGCGCAGCGTCGACGGCGCGTTGACATCGATCGGCGCATGCGTTCCCGGCGCGATGGGCGAATTACCGGACGAGGATGCCGCTCCCGTATGGCCGTTCACCTATCGGAAGGCCGGCTAGACGATGCGACGGATGCCAGACGGGAAGGGCGGCACGCTTGCAGGGTTGGCGTATCTCGGCTGCGCGGCGCTTGCGGGATTTTCGCCGGCCCATGCGAACGACTGCTCGCCCGCACCGACAACCGTCACCGGCCAGATGCGGATTGTCGAAACCAGACACCCGGATGGAACACCTATCCGCGCCTTCGTCGTCTTCATCGAGGGCGGCGCATGCGTTTCCATCGAGGGCGTGGACGGCGAGCCCGAGGATGTCGTCCTCCGGGATGTCCACCTGGCGCCGAAGGACGGCGAAGCCGCCGGCTGGAGCGAGGTCGTCGGGAAAGAGGTGACGATGCAGGGCAGGCTGGGGCTTCCCTTCACCGCCTGGCATGTCGGCTCCTCGATGATGTTCGACGCGACCATTGCGGCCGTTCACGCGTCGAGCGACGAGTGAACGGCCGCCGCCTCCGGGTGGCTGCCGTTGCAGGCCGGCCACCGAAGGCTATTGCTGCGCGCCGTCGGGCAGGATGCGGATGGCGGCGACGTCGCCATAGGCAGCGGGGAGCTGCTTGCCGTTTGTCAGTTCCGAAACGCGCGCAGCCGTCTCCCGCACGACCTCGTTCAAGGAAAGACCGGGTGTCGAGAGGGTCTGAAGCAGCGCGATCACGAACGGGCTGTCCAACGCCTCGCCATCGGCGGCCGTCTGCCCGGGCTGGGTGGAATGGAGGACCACGCTGTTCAGCGGCGGCACGGGAGAGACGGCGAGGCCCATATGCATCCTTTCAGGCACCGGGTCGCGCGACGGACGGGCAAGACCCCGCGATGCCGCGACCGTTTTCGCCTCGACGAAGGGGTCGTCGCGGCAGGCATCGATGATGACGAGCGCGCCTCGTCTCGCCTTGCTCGCCGCCGCCGTCAGTTCCTGCGCCGCCAGTCCGATCGTTTGCATTTCCACCTCGTTCTCCAGCGTTGCATCCACCGGAATGAGATAGTTGACGCCGCCGGTCTCGATGCCGTGGCCGGCATAGAACACGACCACGATGTCGGCTTCGGCCGCGCGGCGGGCGATGTAGGACGGCAGGCCGGCGAGATTCTCGCGGCCGACGTCCTCGGCGATCTCGACCTCGTCGAATCCCATGTCGGCCAACCGGTTCGCGAGCACCGTGGCGTCGCGCCGGGCATTGGGCAGGCGCGACAGTTCGGTATAGTTGCTGGAGCCGATGACGAAGGCGAGCCGCTTCAATCCATCGGGCGAGGGATTTTCCGGCGTGACGCCGAACTCGAAGCCCGGCACGAATTCTCCGGCGCGTCGTTGCAGGATGCCCTGCGTCAACCGCTTCAGCCGCCACGCGGCATCGTTTCGCTCCAGCAGGTTCGGGGTCGATCGGGTGCCTTCGAGGATCTGCCTGTAGATTTCGATGGCCTTTTCCTTGTCGCCGCGCGCTTCTGCGGACCGCCCGAGACCCAACCGCCAGCGCCAGTCGCCGGGCGAGAGTTTTGCCGCCTCGTTGAAGAGGGTCTCGGCCGTGCCGGGGTCCTTCAGGCTATCGAGCGCGAGGTCGCCGGCACGGATCAGGAGGTCGACATTCATCGCCTTCGCATCCTCGGCCGACATGTCGCCGGTCTCACGAGCGGCCGCGAGCATATCCTCGAAGGAGGCGCGCAGGTCGCCTGTCCGTGCCTCGATCTGCGATTTCTGTATGAGCGCAAACCGTCGGAAGGGCGAGCCGAGCGCGATCGCCGCCACCAGGTCCTCACGCGCTTTGGCGAGATGTCCCACCCGCCGCAGCAGAAGCGCGCGGGCAGTCAGCGCCGGCCCGGAGCGTGCATCGAGCTCGATGGCCCGGTCGAGGTCCGCCAACGCTGCACCGAGGTCGCCTCGTCGCTCGGCTTCCAATGCCCTTTGCACGAAGGGCGTCGCGTTTTCGGGCGCATCACGCATCGTTGCCTCGATATCGCCGGCAATGTCGGCCGTCTCTCCAACGGCCTGGTTTATCGTGACCCGGAGGGCAAGGGCCTCCCCTTTCAAGGGACCTTCCAGCCTGATTGCCGTCTCGATATCGGAAAGCGCCGCCGTTACGTCCTGCTTTGTCGGAGGCTTGTATTCCGACATCGAGCCGTCCGGTTCCGTGCCCAGCGCCATGCCCTGCTGCATCACTTGCAGGAAGCGCATGAGGCCGCGGAAGAACGCGGCTTTCTGTCTGTCCGGCTCGCTTGCCGCACCTTCCAGCACACGGCTGCACGACGCTTCCGCGGCCGTCAGCTGCTCCAAAGGCAGCATCGCCGTCTTGACCCGTTCGTCGGCACAAGCGGCGAGGTTCGAGACCGTATCGGCGTGCGCGTCCGCGACGGCGTAAAATGCGCAAAGGAGCGCGGTCCCACAGGCTGTCTTGAGGCGCATTCAACCCCCCGGGATAAGAGAAGCATAAGCTGTTGCGTGTCACTTCCGATGACGGGGAAACGTGCGGGGAGCGGCTTTTATTTTCCCGTTTCAATGAGGGCGATGTCCGGCCATCCCGAGCCGATTCGCAGGAACCGCGGCAGGATCGCTGGCACGGTTCGTCCGCGTACCGAATCGCCTGGCCGGCTCGCCGATCGCTTCTACGGCGTCTGGTCCACCGCGGGGGGCGGGATCAGCGATCCGTCGTCCGGTTGGGTGGCTGGCTCGTTTTCTATGAGAAGAATGCTGACCACGAGAGCGATCAAGGCGCCGAGCAGTATCACGAATAGAAGGCCTGACTTGTCCATGGCCGCACTGTAACGCGCAATGCGCAAAATTCGAGGCATGACAGGCGCGGGCCCGCTTTGCGCGCCGGCATCCGGCCCCGCCCGGGAATGGCCGGGGAGAGGGGCTTTCCGAGGCCGGCGATTTTCATTCGGCAGGAACATCAGTCATCGTCGTCATCATCGTCATCGTCGCGGTAATACCTGCGGTAGCTCCTGCGATCGTCATCGTCGTCATAGCGATGGAAGTAGCGGCGGCGGTCGTCGTCATCGTCGTCGTCGTCATCGATCAGGATCAGATAGGATTTCGATACCAGCGGTTCGGAGGCGAAGGCCGGAGCCGGCGGAGCGGCAAAGGCGGCGAGCATGCCCGCGAGGCTGAGGACGAGGAAGCGTTTCATTGTCATCTCCTGTTCCTTGGGGTTCGTGACCTTTGGAAGAACGGGGATGAGGCGGCCTTATTCCCGCGTCTCGCGATTTTTGCCGAATCTTTCACAAGGCGCTTTCCGCTGGCGCCTCTTGCAACGTTTTTCCGTGCCGCCATATTCCGCTGAGACGAAGGAGGCATGAGTATGGACGACGGCAATATCAGGCGGCCGGAAGAGGTCGTGGGCTATTGGTGCGAGACGCTGACGGCGAAGGATTGGTGGCAATCCACGCCGGAACTCGATGCCCGCGTCCGCGAGCGGTTCGCCGCGACGCACCTCGCCCTGTCGCGCGCGGTGACGCCGGAATGGCGGGCGACGCCCGACGCGCGGCTGGCGGCGATCATCGTGCTCGACCAGTTTCCCCGAAACATGTACCGCGCTTCGCCCATGGCCTTCGCCACGGACTGGATCGCCCGGCGCGAGGCGCGGCTGGCGCTGGAGGTCGGGGCGGACAAGCTGGTGGACTACGGCCGCCGCCACTTCTTCTACATGCCCTTCGAGCATTCCGAGGAACTGGCGGACCAGGACCTTTCCGTCTCGCTTTTCGAGGCGCATGGCGACGAGATGTATCTGGACTATGCCGTGCGGCATCGTGACGTCGTCGCCGAGTATGGCCGCTTCCCGCATCGCAATGCCTTCCTCGGCCGCGTTTCGACGCCCGCGGAGGAGGCCTATCTTGCGGAACCCGGCGCCGGATTCTAGCCGCGAGCGCGATCCGGTTTAAAATGGCCGCAATCATGGCTAGAAGAGTGCGCAATCGCATGGCTGCGATGCGTCGTCTGTCTCTGTCCAACGAGGATGGCCTGGTGCCGATTTCCCGTCTTCTCTCTATCCTTCTTGCGATTGTCCTGCTGGCGGCATCGCCCGTCCTGGCGCAAACGGCGGAAGCGCCCGTTTCCGACACGACGGCGCAGCTCCAGCAGGCGAATGCCGATCTCGACCGGGCCGGCGCGCAGCTCGACGCCATCCGCGAGCGGGTCGACAGGAATCGGGACGACGACGCGCGCCTCGTCGAATTGAAGGTGGAGGCCGAGGCGCTGAACCGGTCGATCCTTGCGATCTCGGTGGCGACGCGTCCGCGGCTGGAGGCAATCAAGGCGCGGCAGGCCGAACTTGGCGATCCGCCGGCGGAAGGGGCGCCCGCCGAGGCCGACGTGGTCGTCGAGGAGCGCAAGAAGCTTGCCGCCGAGCGGAACGAGATCAACGCGCTGACGGGGGAGGCGGAAAACCTCTCGATCGAGGCGACCAAGCTCTCGAACCGCATCACCGAAATCCGCCGGCAGCTCTTCACCGACGCCATTCTCAAGCGCACCGAGATCAACTCGGCCCTCTTCACGGAAGCCTCCGCCGCACTCGATGCGGAGACGCAGACGCTTGGCCGCACCGTGTCGGCTTGGCTGCAGTTCGTATGGAAATTCAAGCGGATGCCGCTGCTTGGCGCCGTCGCCCTGTCGCTGATGGCGGCCCTCGTGCTGCTGTCCGGCAGCTACCGGCTCTTCTCGCCCTACATCACGCGCGCCGCGCGCGAGGAGAAGCCGCACTACATCACGCGCCTGTCTGTCGCCTTCTGGTCGACGGTCCTGCCGACGATGGCGGCGGGGGCCTTCGCGGGGGCGAGCTATTTCTTCCTCGACGCGTTCAAGGTCTTGCGCCCCGATATCGCGCCGATCGTGGCGATAGCGCTCGGGGTGGTCGTGGCGGGCTATTTCGTCGCGCAGCTTGCCAATGCTGTGCTTTCGCCGGGTGACGGGCACTGGCGGCTGGTGCGGGTTTCCGATCGCGGCGCACAGCTCCTGTGGCTCCTGATCTTCAGCATGGCGATCGTCAACGGTGCCGACTACTTCCTCGGCACGATCAGCGAGGTATTGGGGTCGCCGGTCGTGCTCACCGTCGTCAAGAGCTTCTTCGCCTCCATCATCATCGGCGCGCTGCTCGTCGTGACGGCCTTCATCAAGCCCGTGCTGCACAAGGGCGAGACGCCGGATTCGGGAGGGCGTCCGTGGCCGCGGTCGATCTTCGTCCTGCTCATATTGACAGGCCTCGGCCTCATCTTCGCGTCGCTGCTCGGCTATGTCGGCATGGCGCGCTTCGTCGCGACCCAGATCGTGGTGACGGGCGCGGTCGTGGTGACCATGTATATCGGCTTCCTGTCCGGGCGCGCGGTCTCGGCACCGAACGCCTTTGCGGAAACGGCCGTCGGCAAGCGGCTGGAGGAACGTTTCGGCCTCAGCCAGGTCGCGCTCGACCAGATCGGGCTCGCGGCGGGACTCGCCATCTATCTCCTGATCTTCGTCTGCTTCGTGCCGCTCATCCTCCTGCAATGGGGCTTCCAGGTCGCCGACATCGAGTCCTGGGCCTACCGCATCTTCACGGAGATCCGCATCGGCAGCATCACCATCTCGCTGGTCGGGATCCTGGCGGGCATCGTGCTTTTCGTCGTCGGCCTCGTCGTCACGCGCTGGTTCCAGAAGTGGGTGGACGGCAATGTGCTGGCGCGCAGCCAGGTCGATACCGGCGTGCGCAACTCGGTGCGCACGGCGGTCGGCTATGCCGGGGTGGCGCTCGCCGGGCTCGTCGGCATATCGGCGGCCGGCATCAACCTTTCGAGTCTTGCGCTCGTTGCCGGCGCCCTCTCGCTCGGTATCGGTTTCGGCCTCCAGAACATCGTCTCGAACTTCGTTTCGGGCCTCATCCTGCTCGCCGAGCGGCCGTTCAAGGTGGGCGACTGGGTGGTGGCGGGAACGACGGAGGGCTTCGTGCGCCGCATCTCCGTGCGCGCCACCGAGATCGAGACCTTCCAGCGCCAGACGGTGATCGTGCCCAACTCGCTGCTCATCAACGGCCAGGTCGGCAACTGGACCCACCGCAACAAGCTGGGCCGCGTCGAACTGGAGCTCAGCGTCCATGCCGGCAACGATCCGCGCCGGGTGTCCGAGATCCTCCTGGAGGTGCTGCGCGCGCAGCAGGGCCTGTTGCGCAATCCGGAGCCGGTGGTCGTCTTCAAGGCGTTCTCCTCCTCGACGCTCGATTTCGAGATCCGGGCCTTCCTGGCGGATATCCTCAACGGAACCGGGGTGAAGTCGGAGCTGCGCGCGGCGATCCTGGAGCGCTTCCGCGAAGAGGAAATCGCCATCGGCGGGCCCGCGGCACCCGAAGTCCCCGTCAAGATCTCGCCGGAAGGCGCGGAGCTTCTTTCCGCCCTTCTCGACGAGGCGGCGGAGAAGGTCCGCTCGTCGGGGGGACGGCGGCGCAAGCCGGCCTCGCAGGCGCCCGAGGCCTGACCGCCCGCCCGATTTCCGGCACATGAACGCCGCATTCACGTTGCATTCAGCCGTTCCGGCATAAAACACATGCAAATCCGATCGAGGAGCGATAGTGTTCCTCCAGGGCTTGTGTAGAGGGGCGGCGCGACGCCGGGCGAAGATGAACCGAATGATCCTGATGCTGCTGGTGTCGGCCGCGATGTCCGCTCCGGCCATGGCCGCCTCGGTCACCAACAGGGACGCCGATACGCAGGTGCTCATCATCGTCGAAGGCGGCAGCCGCGTGGAGATCGCGCTGGAGCCCGGCTCGACCGAAACCATCTGCCCCTCCGGCTGTTTCGTCACCCTGCCGAACGGCGACCGCATCGCGCTCGACGGCGGCGAGGACGTCGATATCGTCGGCGGTTCGGCCTCGGTCAAGTAACCCTCCAAGGACGGTTTTCCGGGCGGCGCGGCAGAGCACCGCGCCGTTTTACCTTGCGCGCAGGCCGCTCGCGAGATGCCGCCCATCATGTTTTCATGCCCTCTAAACTTAACGCTTTCGCAAAGGGTTGCGGCTACCCATTAAGCTGGGGAAAATCCATATTACGAAGGCAGGTCATGGCGTTCATCGGCATTTCCGGAATGCAGTATTCCGGCGCGTCTCTCTCGCATCACCGCATTCTTGTCGCCGAGGATTCGAACGTCTTCACGTCCATGATATCGAAACGGCTGAAGGAGCTTTTCGGCATCACCGTCGAGATCTGCCGCAGCTTCGAGGAGCTGGAGCTGGCCTACGACAAGTCCAGCGAGAAGATCACTTTGGCGATCTCGAACATCAACCTGCCGGGCGCGGAGAACGGCGAGGCACTGAACTACCTGATCGACCTCTCCATCCCGACGATCGTCTTCACCGGCACGTTCCAGCAGACGACGCGCGACCAGCTCCTCTCGAAGGAGATCGTCGACTACATTATCAAGGACAATATCTTCGCGATCGACATGCTGGCGGAGTCGGTCTGCCGCTTCCTGACCAACCACCAGCACCACGTGCTGATCGTCGACGACAGCGCGACGGCCCGCGCGCTGCTTTCGACGCGCCTCAAGCGCTACAACTTCCGCGTCAGCACGGCAGAGAACGGGGCGGGGGCCCTTTCGCTGCTCAAGGCGAACCCGGACATCGGACTGATGATCACCGACTACAACATGCCGGATATCGACGGCTTCGAGCTGACGCGGCGCATCCGCGGCACGACGGGCTCGCACCAGCTGCGCATCATCGGCATCTCCTCCTCGACGGACCGGCTGCTTTCCGCCCGTTTCCTCAAGGCGGGCGGCAACGATTTCATCATGCGCCCCTTCATCGACGAGGAGTTCTACTGCCGCGTGAACCAGAACCTCGACACGCTGACGCAGATCAGGACGGCCCATCAGCGCCTGAGCGCGTGAAGGGCGGTCCACCCAGATCTGTCCCTTACGTAGCGTGAGATATTTCTTGGCGGATTAACCACTTAGTAAAACCGCTGGTTTGTAATGGGTATAGGACGAGACATCATCTAGGGTACCGGACGACGTGGGAGTGGATCCAAATCCGCAGCGAGGGCCTGCATTTCTGCGCCACTCCGGCCAGCAGGTGCTGCTCGTGGAGGATTCGCGCATGTTCTCCACGGCGCTCACGTACCGGCTGGAGAAGGAGCTCGGCCTTTCCGTCACCCATTGCCCGAGCATGGCGGCGGTCCGGGCGATCTTCCAGTCGGACGCGCCGGAATTCGCCCTTGCCGTCCTCGACCTCAACCTGCCCGACGCGCCGAACTGCGAAGCGCTCGACTACGTGATTTCCAAGGGCATCGCCCCGCTGGTCTTCACCGGTTCGTTCAGCGACGCGACCCGCGACCAGATCCTCGCCAAGAACGTGCTCGACTACGTCGTCAAGGACAGCCCCGCGGCGATCCAGCAGCTTGTCCTCGCCGTCGACCGCATCCTGACGAGCGGCAAGACGCAGGTGCTCGTCGTCGATTCGGATCCCGAGAGCCTGCAACAGCAGATGAGCCTGATCGCCAAGCAGCGCTTCCAGATCGTCGCCGTCGAAAGCGGGGCGGCCGCGCTCGAGGCGCTCGATACCCACGGCGGGATCGACATGGTGGTCTGCGACCTCGACCTTGTCGACATGGACGGCTTTGCGCTGCTCAACGAAATCCGCCAGCGGCACGGCGATGATGCCGTGCGTGTCGTCGGCCTGTCGAAATCGGAAGACCGCATGGTCGCCGCGCGTTTCCTGCGGGCCGGCGGCGACGAGTACATCCAGAAGCCGTTCCTCATCGAGGAGTTCAACAGCCGCATCTTCCACGTCGCGGCGATCCAGAAGCGCGTGCAGTCGCTGCACCGCATCGCCGCGCGGGACTATCTGACGGATATCTATAACCGCCGCTACTTCTTCGAGGCCGGGCCGCGGCTCGTCGAGCAGGCCCTGCGCCGGGGCGAGTCGATGTCGATCGCCATCCTCGACATCGATCACTTCAAGCGCCTCAACGATACCTACGGCCACGAGGTCGGCGACATCGTGCTGAAGGCCGTCTCGCGGCGCCTCAAGCACCGCATCAACGACCGCCATCTCCTCGCGCGTCTCGGCGGCGAGGAATTCGGCATCATCTTCCACGGCCTGGCGCTGGAAGAGGCGCTGGATTCCTGCGAGCGGCTGCGCCTCGAACTGGCGGCCCAGCCGATCGTCGCGGACGGCGAACCGCTGACGATCACCGTCTCCGCCGGCCTTGCGGCGATCTCCGGCCGGGAAACCTTCGACAACTATCTCAACGCCGCCGACCAGTTCCTCTACATGGCAAAGCATGCCGGGCGGAACCGCGTCTTCTCCGAGCTGTCGCTGATGAGCGCGCTGGCGAGCTGAGCCCCCGCCATAGCCGGGAGCCCTTCATCTTCTGCCCGTCAGCGGGCGATGGCCGAAAGCGTCAGCTTTCGCTCGGCGCGCTCCTGCTGGGGCGAGCGGTTGTAGAGCTCGCGATAGCATTTGGAGAAGTGCGAGGCCGAGACGAAGCCGCAGGCGACGGCCACTTCCACCACCGGCATGGAGGACTGCACGAGCAGGTGGCGCGCGCGGTCGAGCCGGATCTCGAGATAGTAGCGGGCGGGGGAGCGGCCCATTTCCTGGCGGAACAGGCGCTCGATCTGGCGGCGCGAGAGATCGGCGCTGTCGGCGATCTCCAGCAGCGACAGCGGCTCGGAGAGGTTCTTTTCCATCAGCTCGATGATCGACAGGACCTTGGCGTTCTGCACGCCGAGCCGTGCGCGCAGCGGCAGGCGCTGGCGGTCGTGCGGGCCGCGCACGCGGTCGGTCAGCGCCTGCTCGCAGACGCGGTTGACAAGGTTCTCGCCGAAATCCTGGTCGATCAGGTTCAGCATCATGTCGAGCGAGGCGGTGCCGCCGGCGCAGGTATAGATGTTGCTGTCGATCTCGTAGAGGTCGGCGTAGACGTCCGCCTGCGGGAAGGCCTCCGCAAAGCCGGGCAGGTTCTCCCAATGGATCGCGCAGCGTTTTCCGGTGAGCAGGCCCGCCTGGGCGAGCACATGGGCGCCGGTACAGAGCGAGCCGACGGCGATGCCCCGGTTGTAGACCTCGCGGAGCCAGGCATTGACCGACTTGTTGTGGAAGTCCTCGACATAGATGCCGGAGCAGACGAGCACCATGGAGGGGCGGTTCTCGCCGCCGAGATACTTGCGCTCGTCGGCGAGCGAGGAATTCACCTCTATGCCGATGCCGCTGGAGGAGAGCACCTGCTGGCCGTCCGTGGAGGCAAGGCGCCAGGTATAGGCCTCGTAGCCGAGCATGCGGTTGGCGATGCGCAGCGTCTCGATCGCCGCCGAGAAGGGCAGCATGGAGAAGTTGGGCACGAGGAAGAAAACGAGAGAGCGCTTCTTGACGTTTTGCTTGTTCATCGGAGTGTCCATGCTGGGGTGCGCGATGTCGCAATCGTCGCAGGCAGAACGGCCGCCGCGGTAGCATTTTTGCGACAGTCAAAAGGATGGTTGCGACTGAATTGCGCGGCGTATCGTTGAGATGTCAGTGCCTTCCGGCGGAATTGTGACGAATGTCCATTGCTTGCATATTTGCGACCCGCTTTCGGGCATCGTCCGATTGCGACAAGCCGTTCGGGCATGGGCGCCAAGACAGCCGTTTGACAAGGCCGGCGGGGCCGGCCACATACGGGGCGGATTTTCTGAGGGGTGATCATCGATGCTGCCGGATGGATATACGGACGTGCCTGCCGGAAAGCTCGTCGCCGTGGTGACCTGCCTTGAAATGCTGTCGCCGCCGGACCGGCGCGCCGATCCCGGGCAGCCGGGCATCGCCCTCGAGCACGTCGAAAGGCCCGATGTCGCCTGGTACCGCGAGCTTTACGGGCGTGTCGGCGCGGACTGGCTCTGGGCCTCCCGCCTCGCCATGGCCGAAGGCGAGCTTGCCGCGATCATCCACCACCCCGATGTCGAGGTCTATGCGGTGATGAAGGACGGCCGCGGGGAGGGGCTGCTGGAGCTCGATTTCCGGCAGGAGGGGGTCTGCGAACTCGCCTTCTTCGGCCTGACGGCGGCGGCGATCGGCAACGGGACGGGGCGGTGGCTGATGAACCGGGCGATCGCCCGCGCCTGGTCGCGGGATGGCCATGCGCCGATCCGCCGCTTCTGGGTGCACACCTGCACGCTGGATTCGCCGCAGGCGCTCGGCTTCTACATCCGTTCGGGCTTCACGCCGGTCAAGCGCCAGATCGAGGTCTTCGACGATCCGCGGCTCACGGGCGTCCTGCCGGAAACGGCTGCCTCGCAGGTGCCGATCCTGCGGCCCTGAAAGAAAACCGCCGGAGAGACTTTTGAAGGTCAGCTCCGGCGGCGTTCGGCGTCGTCTTCTTTCGGCATGTTGCCGTTGCAGTCATCCGTCATCGCGTGGTCTTGTCCCACGAGCGGAAACCGATGTCCTTGCGCAGGTCGTAGGACATGCCTTCGATCTCGCGTTCGGCCCGATGGCGCCGCCAGGCGGACACGATGCGTCCGAAGACGTGATGGAGGAGACGGGACGGGCTGCCGGTGCCGCGGCTGCCTGCCGCATGCCGGACCGGACGATGTTCCAATGCGATTGCCATTTCAGGGTCCTTTCGAGCTTGGGAGGTTTCGAAAGGTCGCGACCTTGATCGTGACTGTGCCGCAACCTCATGCATCAATCAAACGAATATATTTGATTGGATCGATCAGCGTTCTTCATGCTGAGCGATCGTCGGCCAGTTGATGTCCTGCTTCAGGTAATCCGGCAGCTGCGCCAGTTCCTCGGCCGTGTGGCGGGCGACGCTGCGCCTGCGGCGGGCCTCGATGGCGTCGCCCACGAAGCGCCGTATTGCATAGTAGAATCCGTTGCCGCGGGCGAGAACGGCCAGATTCCCGCCGTCTTCGAGCGATTTCTGCGTGTTCATGGCGTTTTTTCCTCACGTTCGATTGCTTTGCAGGTTGACTATCCGCCTGTCTCGGTTTTCAATCAAACGAAATGAAGTGACGCTTTGCTTCAGATTTTCTGATCCATGGAGGCGGAAAATGAATCTGCTGATGCGCCAGACGCTCCCCTTGCTGGAGCTCGATATCCTCAAGACCTTCGTGGCGATCGCCGAGACGGGAAATTTCACCACGGCAGCCGAAACGGTGCATCGCACGCCCTCGGCGGTGTCCATGCAGATCAAGAAGCTGGAAGAGCTGCTCGGCTGCACCTTGTTCCGCCGCGATGCGCGTTCCGTCGTGCTGACCCATCACGGCGAGGTGCTTCTGTCCTATGCGCGGCGCCTCATCGCCCTCAGCAACGAAGCGGTTTCCCGCTTCATGATGCCGGAGATGAACGGCGTGGTGCGGCTCGGCGCGCCCGACGACGTCGGCGAGCTCATCCTGCCGGAGGTGCTCAGGCGCTTTGCCGAGACCTATCCCTCGATCGCGGTCAACGTGTCGATCGAGACGAGCGCCAATCTGCGCCGCGCCGTTGCCGAACGCCGGCTCGACCTGGCGATCTTCAATGCGACGGACGGCGCGATCCCCGTGCCCGGCGAAATCCTGCTGAAGGAGCAGCTCGTCTGGGCGGGCAAGAACTGCGGCAATGCGCATCTGAAGAACCCGCTTCCGGTCTCCGTCTGGGAGGAGGGCTGCATCTGGCGTGCCCGCGCGCTCGAGGAACTCAGCCGGTCGGGCCGCGATTTCCGCGTCGCCTATTTCTGCGCCCACCACATGGGCCAGCGCGCCGCGATCCGCGCCGACCTCGCCGTCGCGCCGCTCGCCCGCTTCCTCGTCGGCGAGGACATGGTCGCGCTCGGCGAGAAGGACGGCCTGCCGGACCTCGGCCATTACCTCATCGGCCTCGTCGTCAGCGAGGAGGCCGAAACGCCGGCGCAGGCCGTGGCGGACTATATCCGCGCCGTCTTCGCCCGCATGGAGCGCCGGCCGATGGACATGCTGCAGGTCGCCTGCTGAGGGGGCGAGGGAAGCCGCAAGCGGCAGTTACTCCCGGCTGCGCCGTCTCCGCCGCCCGCCGCCTTCGCCGCCGCCGTCGTCCGACAGCACCTTGCGTTCCGGCAGCGCCACCACCTTCGCCAGCTCGGGGAATGGGTCCACCTTGTTGGGCAGCGCCATGGCGTTGACGAAGAGCTGCTGGAAATGCGGCTCCAGGGCCGTCTCGATCTTCTCGATGCGGGCGACTTGCCGCTCGATCTCGCGGCGGTGGTCGCGGTTCAGCAGCGCCATCAGCGCGCCGGTGCCGGCGGCGTTGCCGACCGCCTTCACCTCGGCAAGGTCGCAGTCCGGGATGAGGCCGAGCACCATGGCGTATTTCGGATCGATGAAGGAGCCGAAGGCGCCGGCGAAGCGGATCGTGTCGACGCGGTCGACGCCCTGCTTCTCCATCAGCAGCTTGATGCCGGCGTAGAGCGCGGACTTGGCGAGCTGGATGGCGCGGATGTCGTTCTGCGTCACCGTGATGCGCGGCTCTCCGTCGTGCAGGAGATAGGAGAAGGTGCGGCCGTTCGAGAGGATGCGGGGGCTCCTCGCCGCCATCGCGCCGTCGACCACGCCGTCCTCCGAAATGATGCCGCTAAGGTACATCTCCGCGACCACCTCGATGATCGCCGAGCCGCAGATGCCGGTGACGCCGACGCCGGCGGCCGCTTCAGCAAAGCCTTCCTCGTCCGACCACTTGTCGACGCCGATGACGCGGAAGCGCGGCTCCAGCGTCAAGGGATCGATGCGCACGCGCTCGATGGCGCCGGGGGCGGCGCGCTGGCCGGAGGAAATCTCCGCACCCTCGAAGGCGGGGCCTGTCGGCGAGGAGGCGGCGACGACGCGGTTGCTGTTGCCGAGCACGATCTCCGCATTGGTGCCAACGTCGACGAGCAGCATCATGCGGTCCTGCCGGTAAGGGCCTTCGGCCAGCGTCGCGCCCGCCGCGTCCGCGCCGACATGGCCGGCGATGCAGGGCAGCGTATAGAGCCGCGCGCCGCGGTTCACCTCGATGTCGAGCTCATGCGCCCAATATTGCAGCGCGCCCGATACGGCGAGCGCGAAAGGCGCCTGGCCGAGCTCCGTCGGGTCGATGCCGAGGAAGAGATGGTGCATGATGGGGTTGGCGACGAACACCATGTCGAGGATGTCGTGCCGGTCGACCTCGCCTTCGGCGCAGACCTTGCCGATGAGGCCGTTGACGGCCTCGCGCACCGCCCTGGTCATCGCCTCGCGGCCGTCCGGGTTCATCATGACGTAGGAGACGCGGCTCATCAGGTCCTCGCCGAAGCGGATCTGCGGGTTCGACGTGCCGGAGGAGGCGACGATGCGGCCCGAGAGCAGCGAGACGAGATGCATGGCGATGGTCGTCGAGCCGATGTCGCAGGCAATGCCGTAGGCCTCGTTCTTGAGGCCGGGCCAGAGGCCGACGATGAAGGGGCGCGAGGAATCCATGTCGCGGTGGATGGCGGCGGTGACGCCCCAGTTGCCCTTGCGCAGGATTGCCTGCACCTGCGGGATGAGGTGCGGGGCGACCAGCAGGTCCTTCCAGCCCCAGTCCTTCTCCAGCATCGCCTTCAGCCGGTCGAGGTCGCCGAGCGGCTTGTGCATGTCGGGCTCGTCCACCTCGACATAGCAGAGCTGGACGGCGGCGTTGCGCTCGATGACGCGGTCCGTCGCAGCCTTGCGCACGACCTGCGCGTTGATGACGGTGTCCTGCGGCACGTCCACGACGAGGTCGCCGAGGATGAGGGCGGAACAGGACAGGCGCCGGCCTTCCGGCAGGCCGCGCACCTTCTCGTAGCGCTCCTCCTTCGGCCCCTTCTCCGAGATGTGGTCGAGCGAGGAGACGATCTTGTGCTTGGCGAAGTTGCCTTCCTGCACCTCGATCTGACAGCGCCCGCAGGTCGCCCGCCCGCCGCACACACTCTCGACATAGACGCCGAGCTTGCGCGCGGCTTCGAGCACGGGTGTGCCTACGGGGAAACGGCCGCGCTTGCCGGAGGGCATGAAGAGGACCAGCGGTTCCTTTGCCGAAGCTTCCGTCATGTTGGTCTCTTTCTCGCCTTCGATGCGCATCGGTCTTGCTTTCCTGTTTCAGCCCTTGCGGGCGAGACGCCGCACGTTGCGGCGCACGCGCTTGCCGTAGGGCTTCAGCGCGGCTTCGGAAACGGCGCGGGCGGCGGCGCCCGGCGATGCCGCCGTCATCATGGCGCGCGCAACGGCAAAATTGGCCGCCACGGCGCTTTCCGCCGCGGCAGCCATCTTTTCGGTGACCATGCGGGTCATCTCGGCAGTGTTCTGCGTCGAGCCCGTCAGCGCGGCCATCTGCATCTCGTGGCAGCGCATGGCGATGACCAGCGGCGCCTCCAGCCACAGGCTGAAGGCGTCGCGACGGAACTGCCGCCCGCCCGCCATGTCACTCACGCGCCGCGCCGGCGCCGGCGCGGGCCGCACGGCCGCCGCGGCGACCGCCGGCAGCGGGGGCCGAAGCGGCAGCAGCCGTCGCGCCGCCCTCGGCCGGCTTGTGGTCGCGGTAGGTCATGATCCAGTTCGTGCAGTTCGGGTCGGTGCCGTTCAGCACGTTCGCGGCGCGCACGGCCTCCATTTCCTGCGGGCGGCAGGGGTTCATGATGGCCGACGTCATGCCGGCGCCGATGACCATGGGGATGAAGCCGGCATTGATGCCGTGCCGGTGCGGCAGGCCGAAGGAGATGTTGGAGAGCCCGCAGGTCGTGTTGACCTTCAGCTCCTCGCGCAGGCGCCGGAGCAGCGTGAAGACCTGCCGGCCGGCGTCGCCCAGCGCCCCGATCGGCATGACGAGCGGGTCGACCACGACGTCCTCCGGCTTGATGCCGTGGTCCATGGCGCGCTCGACGATCTTCTTGGCGACGGCGAAGCGCACGTCCGGGTCCATCGAGATGCCGGTCTCGTCGTTGGAGATGGCGACGACCGGCACGTCGTACTTCTTGACGAGCGGCAGGATGGCTTCGAGCTTTTCCTCCTCGCCCGTGACGGAGTTGACCAGCGGGCGGCCCTTGGCGACCTTGAGGCCGGCCTCGATGGCGGCCGTCACGGAACTGTCGATGGCGAGCGGGATGTCGACGAGGCCCTGGACGATCTCCAGCGTCTGGACGAGCAGGCCCGGTTCGGTCTCGTTCGGGTTGACGGAGGTGACGCCGGCGTTGATGTCGAGCATCGTGGCGCCCGCGGCGACCTGTTCCAGCGCGTCCTTGATGACGGTCTCGAAATTGCCTTCGATCATCTCGGCGGCCAGCTTCTTGCGGCCGGTCGGGTTGATGCGTTCGCCGATGACGCAGAAGGGCTGGTCGAAACCGATGACGATTTCGCGGGTGGCCGAGGCGACGATGGTACGTGTCATGTAAGGTCCTCTGGAGCGGGGCGCTGGATCAGGTCTAGAGCGTGATTTTCAGTGTTGCAATGCTGGCGGCGGCTGGAGTGGAGACCCCTCATCCGGCCCTTCGGGCCCCTTCTCCCCGAGGGGAGAAAGTGGGACGGAGACGTCTCGTTTTCCTCCCTTCTCCCGGCGGGGAGAAAGTGCCGGCAGGCGGATGAGGGGGTATCTCCAATATGTATTTTCCGATCAATGGGGTTGGTGGGCGGCTTTTTCGGCCATCTGCTGCTGGTCCTGTTCCTGGCCGCTGCGCGCCATCTCGATGCGCTCGGCGACGAGCTGGTCGACCGGGTTCGGCTCGCGCTTCCAGGGCTTGCGGCCCTTCAGCACGCCGGATTCGTGCACGATCTCCGCGACATATTCCTCCTGGCGGTAGGCCATGACGTGGACGCCGGAAACGCCTTCGATCTCCTTCACCTCGTTGATGATGTCGATGCAGAGCTGCTTGCCTTCCTTCTTCTGGTCCTCGGCGCCTTCGAGCCGCTTGATGACCGCGTCCGGGATGTGGATGCCCGGCACGTTGGAGCGGATCCACTTCGCCGTCTTGGCCGAGGCCATCGGGCCGACGCCGACGAGGATGTAGCACTTCTCATGGAGGCCGAGGTCGCGCACCTTCTTCATGTATTCGCGGAACATCGGCACGTCGAAGCAATACTGGCTCTGCACGAACTGCGCGCCGGCCTCGATCTTCTTGGCGAGGCGGTAGGGGCGGAAATCGTAGGGCGGCGCGAAGGGGTTGATCGCCGCGCCGAGGAAGACCTTCGGCGGCGTCGTCAGCTTGCGGCCGGAGAGGAACTTGGCGTTGTCGCGCATGATGCGCACGGTTTCGAGCAGCGACATGCAGTCGAGGTCGAAGACCGGCTTTGCGCCCGGCTGGTCGCCGGCCTGCACGCCGTCGCCGGTCAGGCACATGATGTTGCACACGCCCATGGCCGCCGCGCCCAGCACGTCGCCCTGGATGGCGATGCGGTTCTTGTCGCGGCAGGCGATCTGCATGATCGGCGCGTAGCCCATGCGGGTCAGAAGCGCGCAGATGCCGACGGAGGACATGTGGCAGTTGGCGCCGGAGGCATCGACCGCGTTGATGCCGTCCACCCAGCCGTCGAAGACCGCGGCCCGCTCGTAGACGTCTTCGGGGTTCGCGCTGTCCGGCGGGTTGAGCTCGGCAGTGACGGCGAACTCGCCGCGCCGCAGCACGCGCTCAAGGCGCCCGAGCGAGGAATGGCCGGGCAGGGGATCGAGCGGCAGGTGAGGGCCGAGCGGGTTCTCGTCGATATGCGCCATGGCTCAGGCGTCCTTTCCGGCGACGGCTGCCGCGGCCGCTTCCTTCGCTGCGGCGGCTTCGGCCGTCACGCGCAGCCAGGAGGAGGTTTCGCGCAGCGACTGGTTCACCGGCTTCTGCACGTTCATGATGGCGTCTCCCTTCACCATGTTCCGGGAACCCTTCCAGGCCTGGACCCAGACGCAGGGCATGTCCGGCTCCACCTCGCAATTGCCGTTGGCGCGGACGCCGCCGCAGGGGCCGTTGCGAAGCTGCTTGGGACAGTTCATCGGGCAGGACATGCCCGTGGACGACAGCGCGCACTGGCCGCACATGCGACAGTCGAAGAGGAACCCCTTCACATGGCGCTCGACGAAGGTGATCGGCCGTTCCACGCGCTCGTAGCCGAGGAACTTCCAGACGGGATGCAAAAGCAGGAAGCCCTGGGCGAAGCGGTTGTAGAACCACTCGAAGAAGCGCGAATGGCGCACCGCCCACAGGCGGATCGTGTATTTGTGGCGGGCGCGGCGGCTCGGCGAGACGCCGGCCGGCGTATAGGCGCCGGTCGCGGCCTTCTTCGCCGGGGCGGCGTTGCCGGGTTTCGGATCAGCCATTCTCGTGGCCTCCAGCCTTGACGAGGGCGACGAGCCGTTCACGGTCATAGGCGGCCTCGAGCTCGGCGGCGGCCTTGTCGGCTTCCGCCTCCAGGTCGTCGGAGACCGGAACGGGATCGGCCTTGCGCCATTCGGCGAGATAGTCGTCCGTCTCGGCGGCGCCGGTGCGCATGGCGCACATGTCGATCGCCTCGGTGAAGCGCAGCGACAGCTCCCGCTTGGCGCTCGTGCGGCCCTTCTTGATGATGACCTGGGCGGGGATGTCGCGCCAGTAGACGATGATGCGGTCTGCCATGTCGAAAATTCTCCAAGAGCGTTTCATGCAAACGCTCTTCCTCTCTCTTCGCAATTCCGGACGGAAAAACCGTGGCACACTTTCCTGGAATTGCTTTAGCGCTGACAATGCGTTCTGGCTGCGTCGCGGGCTTCACTCGCCACGACTGCCCCATGCTCAAAAACGACGCGGGATTCGACTGCGGGGAAGATTTACCAGATGCCGCGGGTCACGCCGTTCCAGAGCCAGGTCCAGATCGGCGGATGATACCATTGCCGCGAGGGCGCCGCTATTTTCAAAGGCTTGAGACGGCCGGAGACCGCATCGCCGAGCGCCTGGACGACGATGCCGGTGGAGGCCGCCGTCTGGAGCAGCGGATAGGTGTGCATCGTGTCGCGTTTGGAAGGTTTGAGCCTGTGCTGATAGAGCACGCCGCCGGTGTCCACCCCCGCATCGACGAGATGCACGGTCGCCCCGAAATTCTCCTCGTCGGACAGGATGCGGGACCAGTAGCCGCCCTGCAGGCCGCGGTATTGCGGGTTGATGCCGGCATGGAAGTTGAGGACGGGGCAGGGCATGGCGGAGAGCGTTTCCGCCTTCAGCATGCGGCAGCTGACGAGAAGCAGCGCCGCCGGGCGGATCTCGTCGAGCGCGGCCAGAAGGTCCGGGCTGTTGGCGGAGGGAACGGCGATGCGGCGGATCGCCGGGTCGCGAACGGGGTTTGCGCCGAATTCCTCGAGGATTTCCCGAGCGCGCGCGGCGGTGAAGCGCTTGCCGTATTTCGAGACCACCATGGTCGCAAGCTGGCCGAGCGCCTGCACCCAGCCGAGCTTTTTCGCGCGCCGCCGGATGAAGAGCGCTTTCGATTCGGGCTGCTCCTCGATCACGACGAGGTTCGGGAACGCGGCCTTGACGGCATTGACGACGATCTCGGGGTTCTGGCCGGGCTGGATGAGGATGGCGATTGTCGGGGGCGTCATCAGTGGCCTTTGCGTTCGTCCTTGCCCCTCATCCGGCTGCCGCCACTTCTCCCCGCCGGCGGGGAGAGGGTTGGGGTAAGGGGCTTCTCGATTCGCAATGTTGCCCGGAAGCGCTTATCGCCGTCTTAAGGCGAGACCGAAATAGATAGCCGCTTCCTATCGCGCCTTCAGCAATTCGCCCGTCAGGTCGCCGTAGCCGGTGAAGCGGTATTCGTAGGCAAGGCCCAGATAGTCCGCCGCTTCCTTCGCTTTATGCTGCAAGGCTTCGTCCTCCACCTGCGAGAGGTAGACGAGCTTGGTGTAGTTGCCGAAATACATGTCCTTCAGCTGCGGATGGCGGTCGAGGCCGAGCGGCTCGATGACGAAGGCGCGGAACTGCCGGGCGAGGAAGTCGGTGAGGAAGAAGGAGGTCACGTCGTCGTCCTTCGCCGCGAAGGCCTCGTTCCCGGCGAAGAAGGAATAACAGTGCGGGCCTGCGATGCGCTCGACCCCCTCGCGCTCGCAGACGCGGTCGAGCAGGCCGCCGGTGCCGCAATCGGCATAGCCGACGAAGATGCGCGAAAAGCCTTCCGCGCGCGCTTCGGCGATCGCCTTTTCCACGCCGGGGGCGATCTTTTCGGGATGGGCGTGCCAGATGGCGGGAAGACAGAGGAGGTCGATATGGTCAAGCCCGTTCGCCTGCCGGATGGCAAGGACCTCGCGGGCGATCGCGCCGCATGCGATCACGCGAACTTTTTCCGCGTTCGTGCGTTCACCGGTCAGACTTCCGAGCTGAAGTTCTGCGTCAACCACATCCATGTAGAGGGACTCCGACCATGACTGCGACACATCTGACCAAGATCAGCATCGTTCTCGCCGCGCTTCTCGCGCTCAGCGCCTGCGGCAACACCATTCGCGGCATGGGACGGGATACGGCCAATGCCGTGGATGCGACGCAGGACGCCGGCCGAAGCGTTGAACGAGCCGCAAACTAAAGATCGCAACCGGACGGCGCCGATTCAAGGCCGGCGCCGTTCGAAATCGTGGGTTCAGCCGGCAAGCATGTTGTGCTTGCGCTTCATGAACTCCTTGGCCGTCTCCACCGCGACGGCCGCGTCGCGGCAGTAGGCGTCCGCACCGACGGCCTTGCCGAACTCCTCGTTGAGCGGCGCGCCGCCGACGAGAACGACGTAGTCGTCGCGCAGGCCCTTTTCCTTCATCGTGTCGATGACGACCTTCATGTAGGGCATTGTGGTCGTCAGCAGGGCGGACATGCCGAGGATGTCCGGCTGCTCGCGTTCGAGCGCTTCGAGGTAGTTCTCGACCGGGTTGTTGATGCCGAGGTCGACGACGTCGAAGCCGGCGCCCTCCATCATCATGCCGACGAGGTTCTTGCCGATGTCGTGGATGTCGCCCTTGACGGTGCCGATGACCATCTTGCCGAGCTTCGGCGCGCCGGTTTCGGCAAGCAGCGGGCGAAGGATCGCCATGCCGGCCTTCATCGCGTTGGCCGAAAGCAGGACCTCCGGCACGAAGAGGATGCCGTCGCGGAAGTCGACGCCGACGATGCGCATGCCTTCGACGAGCGCCTGGGTGAGGATGTCGTAAGGCGTCCAGCCGCGCTCGAGCAGGATGTTCGTGCCCTCCTCGATCTCTTCCTTGAGGCCGTCGTAGAGGTCGTCGTGCATCTGCTGCACAAGCTCTTCGTCGGAGAGATCGGCGAGAATGATTTCGTCGTCAGACATGGTGGTTCCTCGGCTCCATTGGCGCTGCGCTCGGCAGGTTCGCTCTACAAGGAATAGCCTTCCTCTTGCGCGAACCTGATTTTGAAAGCGACGTCGCATACAGTGAAAAGCGACCCGCCCGGCGCTTGTTCCCTCCATAGCCCGTAAAGCCGTGAATTGACAGCGCAAACAAGACAATGGCGCTACGATCGCCGTCGCAATCCCGCTATAGTCCCGCCGGGCCGGTATCCAGCGTGCGCCACCGCTTGGCGCATTGAGAACCGCCCCGCCCCGGCGGCTTGCTAGCATAGATGAGAGGCGTCCCTGCGGCGCGGGAATAACAAGGAAAGACGGATCATGAGCGAGGACATTCAGCAGGTGGCAAGCGAGGGCGGCGGTCGCCGCTCGCGTGAGGGGCGCGGCGCCGCCGCGCGGCGCGCATCGCGCACGGGGGGCGGTCCGGGCCCGTCGCTGCCCTACATCACCCGCAAGATCAAGGAATACGAGGTCCTCGACGAGGAAGGCCTGACGCTGATCGAGGCGAATGCCGACCGCGTGCTGGAGGAGATCGGCATCGAATTCCGCGAGGATCCGGAAGCGCTGAAGCTCTGGAAGGAGGCCGGCGCCGACGTCAGGGGCGAGCGCGTGCACTTCCCCAAGGGCCTCTGCCGCGCGCTCCTGAAGACCGCGCCCTCCGACTTCACCTGGCATGCCCGCAACGGCGAGCGCAGCGCCCATATCGGCGGCAAGGCCACCGTCTTCGCCCCGGTCTACGGCCCGCCCTTCGTGCGCGACCTCGAGGGCAACCGCCGCTATGCGACGATCGAGGACTTCCGCAACTTCGTGAAGCTCGCCTACATGGCGCCGTCCATGCATTCCTCCGGCGGTACGGTCTGCGAGCCGGTGGACGTTCCGGTGAACAAGCGCCACCTGGACATGGTCTACAGCCACATCAAGTATTCCGACAAGCCGTTCATGGGCTCCGTCACCGCGCCGGAGCGGGCGGAAGACACGATCGCCATGGCCAAGCTCGTCTTCGGCGAGGATTTCGTCGAGAACAACACGGTGACGCTCAACCTCATCAACGCCAACTCGCCGATGGTCTTCGACGAGACCATGGTGGGCGCGCTGAAGGTCTATGCCCGCCACAACCAGGCCTGCGTCGTCTCGCCCTTCATCCTGTCGGGCGCCATGAGCCCGGTCACGGTCGCCGGCACGCTGACGCAGATCCTCGCCGAGGTGCTCGCCGGCGCCTCCTTCACCCAGCTCATCCGCAAGGGCGCGCCGGTGCTGTTCGGCACCTTCGCCGCCTCGATCTCCATGCAGTCGGGCGCGCCGACCTTCGGTTCGCCCGAGCCTTCGCTCGTCTCCTACGGCGCCGCCCAACTCGCCCGGCGCCTCGGCCTGCCGTTCCGTACCGGCGGCTCGCTCTGCGGCTCGAAGGTCCCGGACGCCCAGGCGGCGCACGAATCGGCCAACACGCTCAACATGACGCTGCTCGCCGGCACGAACTTCGTGCTGCACGCGGCCGGCTGGCTGGAAGGCGGCCTCGTCGCCTCCTACGAGAAGTTCATGATCGACCAGGACCAGCTCGGCATGCAGCAGAAGTTCGCCGAGGGCGTGGACCTTTCGGAGAACGCGCAGGCGCTCGATGCCATCCGCGAGGTCGGCCCCGGCAGCCACTATCTCGGCTGCGCCCATACCCAGGCCAACTTCCAGACGGCCTTCTACCGCTCGGCGCTCGCCGACAACAACTCGTTCGAGCAGTGGGAGATCGAAGGCCAGAAGCGCATCGAGGAGCGCGCCAACGCACTCTGCCGCACCTGGCTGGAAAGCTACGAGGCGCCCTATCTCGACCCGGCGATCGACGATGCGCTCATCGAGTATGTCGCCAAGCGCAAGGAATCGATGCCCGACGCGTTCACCTGAAAGGGTCCCGATCGCGCCAGGGAGCAAGGCGGAGCGGCGAAGGTGGCAGACATGATCCAGAAGGAAGTCTGGCGCCCGCACTACGAACTCAAAGGGGACGTGACCCGGTGAGGGCGCGTCGCCCCGATCTCGAAACCATCCGTGCGGCTCTTGGGCCGCACGGTCTTTTTTTGCGCGGCTTCGTCAATTTCAGGGAAGGCGAGGCCGCCCCGCAACTGGCGGACGGCCGTCCTGCCGCCAGCGTCCTGCTCGTCGGCAATGTCGGCAGCTCCATCTGGCCGGCCTTTTCCCGCTGGCGCGAGGCGCGGCCCGACCGCGGCGGCGGCGATCCGCTCGACACCTGGTCGAAGGCGGTCATCCGCAAGGTCGCGGCTTCGGCGGGCGCCGCCGCCTGGTTCCCCTCCGATCCGCCCTGGCAGCCGTTCCAGCAGTGGGCGATGCGCGCCGAAGGGCTGAAGGCCTCGCCGCTCGGCATCCTCGTCCATCCCGTCTACGGCCTCTGGCACGGTTATCGCGGCGCCCTCGGCTTTGCGGAGAGGATCGACGCGCCGATCCCTCAAGCGGAACCGCACCCCTGCGATCACTGTCCCGACAAGCCTTGTCTGACGACCTGTCCGGCCGCGGCGGTGCGCATGGAGACCTTCGACGTCGCCGCCTGCCGCACCCACCTTCGCACGCCCGAAGGGCAGGGCGGCTGCGTAGCCTCCGGCTGTCTCGCCCGCGCCGCCTGTCCCGTCGGCGCCGCCTACCGCTACAACGACGCCCAGCTGCGCTTCCACATGGCCGCGCTGTCGTTTTGATTGCCGGCCTGCCATGCCCATGTTAGGTTACATGTAATCGGAGGCCGAGCCATGGCGCGTTCGCCAGCAGAAAATCGCCGTCGGGTGGAAGAGCACCGCACACGCCTGCGCAAGCAGGGCCTGCGGCCGATTCAGCTCTGGGTGCCGGACATGCGTTTGGACACGTTCATGGAGGAAGCGCGCCGGCAGGCGAAGGCGGCGCGGCAAAGCGGCTTTGCCGAAGGCGATCAAGCCTTTGTCGACAGCATGTCCGCGTTCTCCGACGAATGAGGCGCGGGGAGGTCTGGACCGTCTCGGATGGCGGCGACTATGGCGGCAAGCCACGCCCTGTCGTCATCGTGCAGGACGATGCTTTCGATGCGCTCGCGTCCGTCACCGTCTGCCCCTTCACCAGCGATCCCGCCGATCTGCCGCTGTTTCGCGTCAAGGTATCGCCGGAGCCCGGCAACGGATTGAAGCTGGAAAGCCGCATTATGGCCGACAAGATCACGACAGTGCACAAGTCTAAGCTTGGCATGCGGGTCGGAATGCTCTCGGGAGAGGATATGCGGCGCCTCGGCCAAGCTCTCGTTGTCTTCATCGGACTTGCCCGCTGACGGGAGGCCGGAGTTTGCCGTGCTGCGCTATCCGCTGTTGCTTTCGCTGTTTTTCTCCTTTCAGGGGCCTGCCATGGCCGAACCGCCGAAATGCGCCGGGATCGAGCATCTTTCCGGCCGCTACACCGTCTGCACCTTCGACCCGGCGAGGGACACGATCCGGCTTTTCGGCGCGGCGACGCTGGGCAAGGGCGGGGCGACATACGGCCGGCTCAACACGCATCTCCTGCGCAACGGGCAGCATGTGAGCTTCGCCATGAACGGCGGCATGTACCATCCGGACTACGGGCCCGTGGGGCTGCTGGTGGAGCATGGCCGGGCGACGGGCGCGCTCAACCGCGGCGATGCGTTCGGCAATTTCTTCATGAAGCCGAACGGCGTGTTCTGGGTGGGAGACGGCAAGGCGGGTGTGATGGAGACGGAAGCCTTCGCGAAGGCCGGCCTTTCGCCGCGCGAGGCGACGCAGTCCGGGCCGATGCTGGTCATCGACGGAAGGATCCATCCGCGGTTCCTGCCGGATGCCACGAGCCTGCAGATCCGCAACGGTGTCGGCGTCCTGCCGGACGGGCGCGTCGTCTTCGCGATCTCCAACGATCCGGTGCGCTTCCATGACTTCGCGACGCTCTTCCGCGACCGGCTCGGCTGCCGGAACGCGCTCTTCCTCGACGGCAGCATTTCCAGCCTCTATTCCCCGGAAATCCGCCGCCACGATCGCGATGCGCTCATGGGCACGATCATCGCCGTCGTGAAAGATCTGCCCTGGTGAGAAAAAAATCCGTCCGCCGCCCAAGGATTGCCGTCCGCCGGACGTCTCACAGGATAGTGCACGCAATCGGGATGGGCCCGTGGAAACAGAACTCGTCGAAAAGGCGGCGATGGGCGACAGGCAGGCTTTCGCCGCGCTCGTCGAAAGCCGCTATGATTTCATCCATGCCGTCGCCTGGCGATGGTGCGGCGACCGGCAGGACGCCGAGGACGTGGCGCAGGAGGTGTGCATGCGCCTCGCCGGCGCCATCCGCGGCTTCAAGGGGGCGAGCCGCTTCGGCACCTGGCTCTATACGGTGACGCTGAACGCGGCGCGCGACCAGATGCGCAAGCGGCGCAGGGCCGAATGGCGCGAGGCCGCATATCTTCGCGAGCAGGCGGTGATGGAGGGCGGTGCCGACGAGGACGGCAGCGAGGAGCTTTGGCAGGCCGTGCGCCAGCTTCCCGACAAGCAGCGCGACGCCGTGCTGCTCATCTACGGCGAGGGTCTCAGCCACGCCGCTGCCGCCGAGGTGCTCGGCTGCGCCGAAACGACGATTTCCTGGCATGTGCACGAGGCCCGCAAGCGCCTGAAGGTGCTGCTGCGCGACGCCGCCGCGTGACGGAAGGACAGACGATGACCGATCTCGACCTCGACAAACTCGCCCGCCGCAAGCCGCCGGCCCCGGATTCGTCCGCCCGTGCGAAAACGCTCGCCGCCGCCATGCAGGCTTTCGACGATGCGGAAAAAATATCGGACGCCTCCCAAGGATCGACCAGCGGCGGGCGTCGAAGCTCCATCTTCAACCGGATATGGAGCCCCGTCATGAACCGCAGATTTCTCGCCGGCTCGGCCCTTGCCACGCTTCTCGTCGTGCCCGTCGCCGGCCTCGTCACCTATCAACTGGTGAGCGGCACGGTGCCGCTGACGTCCGGGACGGAGATCGCGGCCGGGCCCGAGCAGGACCAGCGCGCCCGCAAGCCGGAGGCGGAGAAGGCCAAGGCCGAGGCGGACGCCGCCGCAAGGACTGCCGCCGATACGGCGCAGGCCACCAACACGCAGGCCGTGGAGCCGGCACCGCTTGCCGAAAGCCGCGAGGAGGAGGCCGCTGCCGCCGTGCCGGAATCGCTTGCGGTCGGCGGTGCCGCCAGCACGCAGACGCTGACGCGCATGGCCACCCGGCCGTCCGGCACGGCGGACAGCATCGCCATGCCCGTGCCGGCCGAGGACCGCGAACGCTTCGCCTCGGCCGATCCGAACCCGGTGAAGAGCGTTGCGACCGATCCGGTCTCGACCTTCTCGGCGGATGTCGACACGGCTTCCTATTCCTACGTGCGCCGCTCGCTGCTCGGCGGCAGCCTGCCGGACCCGGATGCCGTGCGCGTCGAGGAACTGGTGAACTACTTCCCCTACGACTGGAAGGGGCCGGAAACGGCGGAGAAGCCGTTCAACGCCACCGTCACCGTCATGCCGACGCCGTGGAACAAGGGCACGCAGCTTCTCCATGTCGGCATCAAGGGGTTCGAGACGGTGCCGGCGGCGCAGCCCGCCGCCAACCTCGTCTTCCTCATCGACGTCTCCGGCTCGATGAATGCGGCGGACAAGCTGCCGCTGCTCAAGAGCGCCTTCCGCCTGCTCGTCGGCAAGCTGAAGGATACGGACACGGTCTCGATCGTCACCTATGCCGGCAATGCCGGCGTGGTGCTGGAGCCGACGGCGGTGAAGGAGCGGGACAAGATCCTCTCCGCCATCGACGGCCTCCAGCCGGGCGGCTCGACGGCCGGCGCGGAAGGGATCGAGACGGCCTACCGGCTGGCCGAGAAGGCGTTCAGGAAGGACGGCGTCAACCGCGTCATGCTGGCGACGGACGGCGATTTCAACGTCGGCCCGGCGAGCGATGCGGAGCTGAAGCGCATCATCGAGGAGCGCCGCAGGAGCGGCATCTTCCTTTCCGTGCTCGGCTTCGGCCGCGGCAACTACAATGACGGCATGATGCAGACGCTGGCGCAGAACGGCAACGGCACGGCCGCCTATATCGACACGCTCGCCGAAGCGCAGAAGACGCTGGTGGAGGAGGCGGGGTCCTCGCTCTTCCCGATCGCCAAGGATGTCAAGTTCCAGATCGAGTTCAATCCGGCGCGCATCGCCGAATACCGCCTGATCGGCTACGAGACCCGCCTGCTCAACCGCGAGGACTTCAACAACGACAAGGTGGATGCGGGCGACATCGGCTCCGGCCATCGCGTCACCGCCATCTACGAGGTGACGCCGAAGGGGAGCCCCGCCATGCTGAACGATCCGCTGCGCTACGGCAAGGAGGAAACGGCGGCGGCGCCGGCCGCGGGCGGCGACGAACTTGCCTTCCTGAAGATGCGCTGGAAGAAGCCGGACAGCGACACGAGCGAGCTTTCCACCGTGCCGGTGACCGACGCCGACGCGGTAGCCGACGTGAATGCGGCGTCCGCCGACATCCGCTTCTCCGTCGCCGTCGCCGCCTTCGGGCAGAAGCTGAATGGCGTGACGGCGCTCGAGGACTATGCCTACGGCTCGATCCTCGGCCTGGCGGAAGCCGCAAAGGGCAACGACCCGTTCGGCTACCGGGGAGAGTTCGTGAAGCTCGTCCAGCTCGCCGGCGGCCTTGCCGGCGAGAAGGCGGAGTAGGGCGACCGCCCCTCATCGGCCTGCCGGCCACCTTCTCCCGCAAGCGGGGAGAAGGAACTATGCGGCGGGCTTTTCCTCGGTCCCTTGCGCATTGTCTGAAGAAAACGGCGTCCCGTGTCCTTCGCCCCGCAACCGGAAAGAAGGAGGCGGCAGCCGGATGAGGGGCGCGGTCCAGCGCCTTTCCTTCCTTCGGGGAAGAGGTTCGCAGCGCGGCGCACTCCCTTCGATCAGATTCAGACCGGCATCGCGCAGCAGCCGCCTGTCCTTTCGTGCCACGAGCAGCCGCAAGGCCTTCCGTTCCGCCTGCCGCTGGCTATAGGACGTCCACATTCCAAGAAGCTTTTCCCAGATCGTCATGCCCGTCGCCTTCCATTTCCTGGAGACAGCCAAGCAAAGCTGTAGACATTTCACAAACGAATAGCGATGATGGCTGGTATCAGATAAAGCGATGGCGTCATGTATCCACCTCTCGAAAGCGACCTGCTCAGGATTTTCGTTGCCGTCTCCCACGCCGGCAACGTCACCCATGCCGCCGAAAGGCTCGGGCGGACGCAATCGGCGGTCAGCATGCAGGTGCGCAAGCTGGAGGCATCCGTGGGCGCGACTCTCTTCGAACGGGGCCCGCGCGGCGTGGCGCTGACGATGGAAGGCAAGCGCCTGCTGCCCTATGCGCGGCGCATCGTCGGCCTTGTCGACGAGACGACGGCGGCGATGCGCACGGCGCCGCTCGACGGGCCGGTGCGGGTCGGCATCCCGGAGGAGTACAACCGGACGGTCCTGCCCGGCGCCCTTGCCGCCTTCGCGGAGATCCATCCCAATATCGAGGTGACGGTGCTGTGCGGATATAGCGCGCAGCAGCTCGGTGCCCTGGAGGCGGACGAGCTCGACCTTGCCGTCATCTTCGACTGGTGCGATGGGATTTCCGGCGAGCTTCTGGCGATCGACCCGACCGTCTGGGTCACCTCCGTCGCGCACAACCGGCATCTGGAGCAGCCCGTGCCTGTCGCCGTCTACTGGCGGTCGAGCTGGTGCCGGGACTTTGCATTACGCTCGCTGGAGCGGCATACGATCGCCCATCGCATCGCCTATACCTGCGATACGAGCGGGGGCCTGCGTTCCGCCGTTGCGAGCGGGCTTGCCATCGCGCCGCTCTCGCGCAGCAACATCCCGCCCGGCGCGCGCGAGCTCACCGCGGCGGATGGCTTTCCGCCGATCGATTCCTCGCGCGTCATCCTCAAGCGGAATCCGCGCCGCGGCGGGCCGGCGATCGACGGCATGGCGGACGTGATCCGCAAATCCTTCGGGCCGCTGAAGACCGCGGCGGATCAGGCTTTCGGATAGGCGCGTTCGAGCCCGCCCGAGCGGGTGAGACCGGCGCGGAAGGCGGCATGGGCGGCATGCTGGCTGGAGCGGGCGATCTCCATCAGACGGATCTGCAGGCGCGCGGGCGCAGCTTCGCCCAGCCATTCGCCGAGCTTTTCCAGCTTCAGCGAATTGAGGAAGCGGGCACCGGCGGCACGGTCGAGGTGAAGGGCGAGCCCCTCCAGCAGGTTCTCGTCCTGCTGCGGGTTTTCCATCAGCAGGCGCAGATAGGCCTGGTCGCCTTCGCCCAGCGCGCCGAACTTGTCGGCCACGGTCTCCCGGTCCGGAAAGGCTGCAAGGTCGGCGCTCATGATCATCCCCCGGTGAATCGTCCCGCTTCTGGATAGGACGACGAAAAAGGGGCTGCAAGCCCTGCCGCAAGCTATTTCCGGCCGAGAATGTCGGTCGCCCTGTGATCGTCCTCGACGCCGTCGATCAGCAGCACGTCGCCTTCCGAATTCCTCGTGCGCAGCGGCAGGATCGCCTGGTAGGCTGGCGAGGCGTACCAGGCTTCGGCGGCCTTGCGGTCGGGAAAGGACAAGAGGATGACGTCGCCGGCGAACGTGCCCTCGAGCACGCGCTTGTTGCCGTCGCCGTGCAGCACGAACTTTCCGCCGAAGGGCATAAGCGTGGCGTCGATGGCCTCCAGATAAGCGACGATGTCCGGCCCCATCGTGACGCTGCGAAGATGGGCGAGAGCGTAGGTTTTCATCGGGTTTCTCCTGCGAAGGTTTTCTTCGACGGGAAACCTACGGCCTTGCCGGCGGCAGATCGATTACCTTGCAGGTAATGCCGGCAGCTACGCCGGCCTGCCTTCGGGCGGGCGTCAGCCCCGGCGCCGGCCGCTGCGTTCGCGGGCCGGCTGGGCGGCGCCTTCATTGGCGGTCTTGTTGCGCAGCGGGCCGATCTTCTCGATGATCGTTTCGAGCGTCGGGCGCTCGCGCGGCTCGTGCGCATCGAGCGCCGTGCGCATGGCGGCGAGGTGCTCGCAGGAGGTGCCGCAGCAGCCGCCGATGATGCGCGCGCCGGCATCGCGGGCAAGGCGCGCATATTCGGCCATCAGCGGGGGCGTGCCGGAGTAGTGGATTTCCGCCCCGCGGTATTCCGGGATGCCGCAGTTGCCCTTGACGACGACCGTCGCGGACGGGTCGGCGTCCGTCATGTCGAGCAGGGACGAGAGGATGTCGGACGCGCCGACGCCGCAGTTCGCGCCCACCGCGACCGGGCCGGTGCCGATGTCGCCGGCGACGGCGTGGATGTCCTTCGGATGCAGTCCCATCATGGTCTTGCCGGCGGTATCGAAAGAGCCGGTGTAGACGAAGGGCATGCCGACCTTGGTGGCGGCTTCGGCCGCGGCGCGGATTTCCTCCGGCGAGGACATGGTCTCGATCCAGGCGACGTCCGCACCGCCGGCCTTCAGGCCCTCGATCTGCTCGGCGAAGGCGGCCACGGCGTCGTCATAGGTGAGGGCGCCGAGCGGCACGAGCAGTTCGCCCGTCGGGCCGACGGAGCCGGCGACGATGACCTTGCGCGGCGCCTTGTCGGCGACGGCGCGGGCGATTTCGGCCGCCTTCCTGTTGAGGTCGAAGACGCGGTCCTGGGCATGGTGCAGCTTCAGGCGGTGGCGCGTGCCGCCGAACGTGTTGGTGAGGATAATGTCCGCGCCGGCGTCCACGAAGTCCTGGTGCAGCTTCGTGATGTTTTCCGGCCTGGCTTCGTTCCACAGCTCCGGCGCTTCCCCGGCCTCAAGGCCCATGGCGAAGAGCGAGGTCCCCGTGGCGCCGTCGGCAAGCAGGAAGGGCTTTTCGGCAAGAAGCTGGGCAAGCGGGTTCGTCGCGGTCATCGGCATATCCTTCTGTTTGCCACATCATATAAAGATTTCTTTATGTGATTGCAACGATGCTGTGGCCCAAAGGGAAAGGGCGCCCGGAAGGCGCCCTTCGTTTGCGGCGGAGCGCCTTCAGGCCACTTTGGCCTCGTGGCTCGTCGGGGTCACCATGGCGGTGATGATGGCGCTGAGGCTGATCGCGCCGATCGGCCTGCCTGCCTCGTCGACGACATGGGCGAGCGTCTGATTGGCGGCGGTCATGGCGCGGGCGGCCTTTTCGAGGACGGTGCCCTTGGCGATGGGCATTCCCTCCGGATTGCCCGAGAGCGGCGCCATGATCGTCTCGACATTGACGACGCGGCCGCGGTTTACTTCCTTGACGAAGGCCGTGATGTACTCGTCCGCCGGGTTGAGCACGATGTCCTGGCCGGTGCCCTGCTGCACGACCATGCCGTCGCGCAGGATCGCGATCTTGTCGCCGAGGCGCAGCGCCTCGTCGAGGTCGTGCGTGATGAAGACGACCGTCTTCTTGAGCTCCTTCTGGAGATCGAGAAGCACCGTCTGCATGTCGACGCGGATGAGCGGGTCGAGCGCCGAATAGGCTTCGTCCATCAGCAGGATGTCGGCGTCGTTGGTCAGCGCGCGGGCGAGGCCGACGCGCTGCTGCATGCCGCCGGAAAGCTGGTTCGGATAATGGTTCTCGAACCCTTCGAGGCCGACGCGGGCGATCCACTGCTTTGCGCGCTTTTCGCGCTCGGCAGCCGGGACGCCCTGGATTTCCAGGCCGTAGACGGTGTTTTCCAGGACCGTGCGATGCGGCAGCAGCGCGAACTTCTGGAACACCATCGCCGTCTTGTGGCGGCGGAATTCCCTGAGATCGTTCTCGTTCATGCGACACACGTCGACACCGTCGTAGAGCACCTCGCCGGCGGTCGGGTCGATCAGCCGGTTGATGTGGCGGATCAGCGTCGACTTGCCGGAGCCGGACAGGCCCATCACCACCATGATGCCGCCCGCCGGCATGGAGATGTTGATGTCGCTGAGGCCGAGCACGTGGCCGTACTTCTGGTTCAGCTCCGCCTTGCCCATGCCGTTCTTGACGGCATCGACGTAATCGGCGCCGCGGGGGCCGAAGATCTTATAGAGATTGCGGACCTCGATTGCATGACTAACCATGAATTACCTCCGAATGCTTCTGCAGCCGCCTGCCGTATGCCTGGCTCGTGCGGTCGAAAATGATGGCGATGGCCACGAGCGCGAACCCGTTGAGGAACCCGACCGTGAAGAACTGGTTGTTGATGGCCTGGAGCACGTTCTTGCCGAGCCCGCCGACGCCGACCATCGAGGCGACGACGACCATGGCGAGCGACATCATGATGGTCTGGTTGATGCCGGCCATGATGGTGGGCAAGGCAAGCGGCATCTGCACGTTCTTGAGCTTCTGCCAGCCGGAGGAGCCGAAGGCGTCCGCCGCCTCCAGCACCTCCTTGTCGACGAGCCGGATGCCGAGGTTGGTGAGGCGGATCATCGGCGGGACGGCATAGATGACGACCGCGATGAGGCCCGGCACCTTGCCGATGCCGAAGATCATGACGACGGGGATGAGGTAGACGAAGCTCGGCATCGTCTGCATCACGTCGAGGATCGGGTTGACGAGGGCCTGCACCCGGTCGGAGCGGGCCATGAGGATGCCGATCGGAATGCCGATCACGATGGCGATCAGGGTACAGACCGTCACCATGGCGAGCGTCACCATCGTGTCGTTCCAAAGACCGAGCAGGCCGATCGCGAGCATCGAGGCGGCGGTGCCGATGGTGATCTTGATGTTGCGGCTGCCGAAATAGACGATGGCCAGCATGGCGATCAGGATGATCGGCCAGGGCGAACTGACGAACAGGCGTTCGAGATAGTTCAGGAACCACTGCAACGGCTGCACCATCGCATCGATGGCATTCACATAACTTCTGACGAGGCCCTTGAAGCCGTCGTCGATGGTCTTCCTCGCTGCACGGATGCTGGCGTCACTGAAGGCTGGAAATCTGCAAAGAAAGCCTGGCAACAAATCGCATAGGCCTGCCATCCTTTTCCCCTCTTTCTACCGGAAGTTATTGTTTCGCGCCGCAATGAAACTATGTTGCATTGCAGGCGAAACGGCGCACACAGGGATATTCTTGTTCTCGGTTCCCGGCTTGCAGCCCGTCATTGCACGAACTGCCGCTTGATATTGTGCTGTTTGCGACTTCTTCAGTTTCCTGGACGGGCGTCGGCGGATTGCCAAAGCCCCGGTTCAGGTCGCGTCGCGGGCCGGCAGCCGGGGAGGGCTGCCGGCGCCATGCGTTCAAAGGGCGGCCTTGACCTTTTCCGCGACCTCCGGAGCGACCCATTTGCTCCACATGTCCGGATAGGTTTCGAGGAAGTGCTTTGCGGCGTCCTCGTTCGTGCCCTGGTTCTCCTCCATCCAGGCGAGCACCTTGCCGACCGTGCCGTTGTCCCACTGGCGCGTCTTCATGTAGTCCATGGTGACGCCGGCCTTTTCGGAGAAGGCCTTGGTCACGACGGTGAAGACGTCCGAGACCGGATAGGAGTTGACCTTGGGGTCCGGGCAGTCCGGCACGGCCGTGCAGGCGTCCCAGTCGGCCTTGTTGTGCTCGACGCCGAAGGAGAGCTTCGTCATCTCGTACTTGCCGAGGATGGCCGTCGGCGCCCAGTAGTAGCCGAGCCAGCCGCTCTTCTTCTCGAAGGCATTGGCGATCGATCCGTCGAGGCCCGCGGCCGAGCCCGTGTCGACGAGCACGAAGCCGGACTTGTCCGCCTCGAGCGCGCGGTAGAGGTTGTCCGTCGAAACCTGGCAGTTCCAGCCGGACGGGCAGTTGTGGACGGCGCCCTTGGACGGGTCTTCCGGCGCGGGGAAGAGTTCCGGATGCTTCAGTGCGTCCTGCACGGTCTTGATGTCCGGATGCTCGTCCGCGAGGAACTTCGGGATCCACCAGCCTTCGACCCCGCCTTCCGAAAGGAGAGGGGCAAGCTGGATCAGGCGGCCCTCGGCGATGGCCGCGTCGAGCGGCGTGCGCACGGCGTTCACCCACATTTCGGGCGCGACGTCCGGCTCGCCCTTCTCGTTCATGGAGGTGAAGGTGGGCATGGTATCGCCGGTCACCAGCGTGACGGTGCAGCCGTAGCCGTTTTCAAGGATGATCTTGTCGACATGCGCGGCGACGCCTGCCGAAGCCCAGTTCATTTCGGCGATCGAGACGTCGCCGCATTCTGCCTGGGCAGAACCGGCAAAGCCGTAGAGGCCGGCAGCGAGGAAAGCGGAAGCGAGGAGCTTCTTCATACGGTAAAGACCTCCCAGTCTTGAGATGCAGCGTTCAACCCGGAAGGCAGCGCAGGTTACTGCGTTATCCCGACTGCCCGAAAGTTTTGCGACAGCCATGGAGGTTCGATGCCAGGTGAGGCGAGCCAATCCCCCTGCTGCAACGACGCCGAGCGGTTTTTCTGTTTCGCCGGCGGAACCCTGTCACCGGTGATGTATCTTCGTGCGTCACGGCAGCAAGCCTACGGGTTCTCATAGAGAAATCAACCTCCTGCGCGGCCGGAGTGCGCTGGCGGGGCTTTTCCCGGCGGGCGGAGTGCTGAAAATCCGGCATGCATGCAGTGGAAAAAATGGGCGTTTGCCCGCACCGGGGCAAATGTCCGCGGCCCCGCATCCGCGGGAATCCGGCATGGTCGTTGAAAGGGGACAAATCCTGTCCCGAATGCGCCGCTTCGGCGCACAAAAAAATATTTCACGATCTTTCAAAAAAAATCGCGATTCACCTTTGCTTAAGGTCCCGATAACGGTCCGGTAAGGATGTGCGGCTATTGGTTTTGTCACGGCGGGGGACACCGCCGCCCGCTCCGGAAAGGTATTGCGTACCGGGGTGCCTGGGCGCCGACGCGTTTTGTCGGAAGCCGCCATGCGTATCTTGGCAAGCCGCGCATTCCCGCGAGGAATGCGCGGCTTTCGCCGTTTCAGGCGCCGGGCAAGCCATAAAAAACGCCGCCTCCCGGAGAGAGGCGACGTTGCATGCGAGCGGACCTGACGTCGCGCCCGAAAGATCAGCCGATGTTGCGCGTGCGGATGAAGCCGAGCGGGCCGAGCGGCGCGTCCATGACGACGTTGCGCTCGCGGGACTGGCTCCTGGGGGCTTCGCCGTTCCAGGCGATCTGAACGAAGTTCGGCTTGCTGAAGATGTACAGCATGTCTTTGGTCCTTGAAACCCGAAGCCACTTGCCTCGGCTGTGCGATGAGACCGATATAGGCGCGATCACGGCGCAAACCATGGCCGTTCACGGCGTGGAATGTCGCAAAATGAACAGCGGAGCAGCCATGCCCGAATTGCATGGCCCTGTGTTGCGGAATTGCATCTGCCGGCGGCCGGAAATTGCGGCGGGATTGCGGTAAATCAGGGCTTTTCGGTGGCGGGCGTGGATGGTAGGAGGACGCGCATGACAAGAACGATCATGCTCCAGGGCACCGGCTCCGATGTCGGAAAAACGGTACTGGTGGCGGGGCTCTGCCGCATCGCCGCGAACCGCGGGCTGAAGGTGCGTCCCTTCAAGCCGCAGAACATGTCGAACAACGCCGCCGTTTCCGCCGACGGCGGCGAGATCGGCCGGGCGCAATGGCTGCAGTCGCTCGCCGCCCGCGTCCCGTCCTCCGTGCACATGAACCCGGTCCTCCTGAAGCCGCAGTCGGATGTCGGCAGCCAGATCATCGTGCAGGGCAGGGTGTTCGGCCAGGCGAAGGGGCGCGACTACCAGGCGCTGAAGCCGACGCTGATGGGCGCCGTGCTGGAGAGCTTCGAGACGGTCTCGGCCGGCGCCGATCTCGTCGTGGTCGAGGGTGCAGGCTCTCCGGCGGAAACCAACCTCAGGGCGGGGGACATCGCCAACATGGGCTTTGCGACGCGGGCGGGCGTGCCCGTCGTGCTCGTCGGCGACATCGACCGCGGCGGCGTCATCGCCTCGCTGGTCGGCACGCATGCCATCCTGCCCGAGGAGGACCGGCGCATGGTGACCGGCTACCTCATCAACAAGTTCCGCGGCGACGTCACGCTGTTCGACGGCGGGATTGCCGAGATCGGCCGCTTCACGGACTGGCCCTGCTTCGGCGTCGTGCCTTGGCTGAGGCAGGCCGCGCGGCTGCCGGCGGAGGATTCGGTCGTGCTGGAACGGCTCGCCAAGGGCGGCGGGGGGGCGTTGAAGGTGGCCGTGCCCGTCCTGCCGCGCATCGCCAATTTCGACGACCTCGATCCCCTGAAGGCGGAGCCGCAGGTGGACCTCGTCTTCGTGCGGCCGGGCGAGCGGATTCCGGCCGATGCCGGCCTTGTCGTCCTGCCGGGTTCCAAGTCCACCATCGCCGATCTGCGCGATTTGCGCGCCGCCGGCTGGGACGAGGACCTCGCCATGCATATGCGGCGCGGCGGCCGCGTCATCGGCATCTGCGGCGGATACCAGATGCTCGGCCGCCGCGTGACGGATCCGCTCGGCATCGAGGGCAGCGAGCGGGAGGTGGAGGGCCTCGGCCTCCTTGCGGTCGAAACGGAAATGGCCCCGGAAAAGACCGTGCGCAACAGCACGGCCCGTTCCCTGCAATACGACGTGCCGCTGGAAGGATACGAAATCCATCTCGGCCGCACCGCGGGGCCGGATGCCCTTCGTCCCCCGGTCAGCATCGACGGGCGTCCGGACGGCGCCCTTTCGGCCGATGGCCGGGTGATGGGCACCTACCTGCACGGCTTTCTTGCGAGCGGCGCCTACCGGGCGAGGCTTTTGGCCGACTTCGGCATCGATGGCGGCGGGTTCGATTATCGCGCGAGCGTCGACGAGGCGCTTGACGGTGTCGCGGCGGAGCTGGAGGCGGTTCTCGACCGCCGCTGGCTCGAAGGCCTTTTAGGGGGCGCTGATTAAACCGACCCGCTGAAACGTAGAGCCATCGGGTTCCTTCGCCACCGGCCTGCCGCACCAAAGTTGCGCCAGAATTCGGTGCGAGGAGTGACGGAAATCCGTCCGGCTTCCGGGCGTTGACGCCTTCGCGCGATCCGAAAGGGTAAATACATGGGTTCTGGACCTCTCGCACGATCCGTTCTGGCCGGCCTGGTCGGGCTGTCGCTCGCCGGCCTTCCGGCCGCGGCCTTCGCCCAGACGGCCAAGGAGGCCACCAGCGCGGGAAAACGCTGGGAAGAGGAATTCTCCCTCTGGCAGAAGGTTTCCTCGGGCAGCGACGTCGCGCAGTACGAAGGCTACCTGAAGCAATATCCGAACGGCACCTTCGCCTCCATGGCGCGCCTGCGCATCGCCGAATTGCAGGCGGCCGCCAAGACGACGCAGGCAACGGCCGCCTCCGGCGACGCCGCCAAGGTGGAGGAAGCCGCGGCCGCCGAAAAGGCGAAGGCCGAGGAAGAGGCGAAGAAGGCCGCCGAGGCGCGGAAGGCGGAAGAGGCTGAAAAGGCCGCCGCGGCTGAAAAAGCCAGGGCCGAGGAAGAGGCTCGCAAGGCTGCGCAGGCCCGGAAAGCCGAAGAGGACGCCCGCAAGGCCGCCGAAGCGGAAAAGGCGAAGGCCGAGGCGGAAGCTGCGCGCCTGAAGGCGGAGGCCGACGAGAAGGCGCGGGCCGAAGCCGCCGCGGCGGAAAAGGCCCGTGCCGAAGAGGCTGCCCGCCTGAAGGCGGAAGCCGAGGAGAAGGAAGCGACCGCCCGCAGGCTTGCCGAGGAGCAGGCGGCCGAAGCCGAGCGCCTGAAGGCGGAGGCGCAGGCCGCGGCGGAAAGGGCGCGGGCGGAGGAGGCCGCGCGCGTGAAGGCCGAAGCCGACCGCAAGAAGGCCGAGGAAGCCGCTGCCGCGGAAAAGGCACGTGCCGAGCAGGAAGCCGTCGCGCGTCGTGAAGCGGAAGCCAGGCGCGCCGAAGCCGAGAAGGCCGCCGCCGCCGAGAAGGCGCGGATCGAGCGGGAGGCCGCCGCTGCGCGCAAGCTTGCGGAAGAGAAGGCCGCCGAGGTGGAGCGGCTGAAGGCCGAGGCCGCCAAGGCGGCAGCGGATGCCGAGGCCAAGGCTGCGGAAGCGGCGCGCCTTGCGAAGGAAGCGGAAAAACGGGCCGCGGAAGCCGCCGCTGCCGAGAAACGGGCCCAAACCGGCGCAGCCGCCACCGCCGGACGCGACGCGCAGGAGGGCGAGAAGGACGACCTTGCCGCCGGGAAGGCGGATGCGGCCAAGCGCGAGGAGGAGGCGTTCCAGAAGGCCGTGCTCGAAGGCACGGAGAATGCGTTCCGCGCCTACATCGCGCAATATCCGAAGGGCCGCTTCGTCGCGGACGCCCGCGAGCGCCTTGCCGCGCTGGCAGGCACCGCGCGGCAGGAGACCGCGACGGCGACCGTCGAGACCGAACGCCGGGCGGCGGAGGAGCCGGCGGTCGATCCGCGGGAAGCCTATCTCGGCCGGTCGAGCCGCGTCCAGGCGCAGCGCTGGCTGAGCATGCTCGGCTTCAACACCTACGGCGCCGACGGCGTCTTCGGCCCGCGCACCCGCTCGGCGATCGCCGCCTGGCAGGGTGCGTCCGGCTACCGCGCCGACGGCTACCTCTCGCGCCGGCAGTTCCGTGCGCTGCGCGAGGCCGCGCAATATGCCGAGGCCCGGCAGAACCGCCAGCGCCGCTACCAGCGGGACTACGACGTGCTGGAAGGCCCGGTCGACGGGTACTACGACGGTCCGTACTACCGCGACGACGGCTATTACAACGGCGGCGGGGGCATGGTGATCATTCCCGGCTACTGAGACTGCGCCGGCCGGACGGCGGTTTCAGCACAGGCCGTGCCGCTGCCGGTCGATTGACTTCCCGGGGGCGGAAGCATAATCATCCGGACTATTGGATGGTTCCCGGGTCCGGAAACGGATCGGGGAGTAAATGGGAATGTGACGCGGCGGACCCAACCAGGGCGCTGCAATCACGGCCGACCCCGCGACTGTAGAGTGGCGAGGGACGCCCGTCCGCTGGGAGGACGCGGCGCGCAAGCGGGGCAATGGCGCTCCGGGGACCGCGCCTCGAAAACCAGCCGGAAAAGCCACTGGGCAGCATCACGATAAACCGGGGTTGGACGCCTCTATCTCTACGAATCGTCCGCCTTTTGTGATGCCGGGTCCGGGAAGGCGAGGGCGGACCCGCAGGCGCTTTGCGCCGGACGCCGCGAGCCAGGAAACCTGCCAGCCAATGAGGGCATGTCGCCCGACCCGGGGAGGGGCTTCCCCAACGCCTGCACGGAGGTTGTCATGGCTGTTTCCACCACGTCTTCCATTTCCCTTTCCGCGAACGACCGCCTCATCGCCGGCATCGTCGCGCTCGTCATCGGCGCCTTTCTGGTCTTCGGCGCGGGCCTTGCGAATTCGGCCGTGCTGCACGACACGGCGCACGACACGCGTCACTCCTACGGCTTTCCCTGCCACTGAGGAGTTCTTGAGATGATCGTTCGTTATCTCCTGGCCGCACTGGTGGCCGGGCTGTTCTCCGGCGTGCTCATGACGGCCGCCCAGGAGGCGCGGGTCGTGCCGCTCATCCTTCATGCCGAGGAATTCGAGGGCGGCGAGGAGGCCGCGCCGGCAGGCGAAGGCGGCACGCCCGCCACCGAGGGCGCGGCCCAGACGCAGGACCATTCCTCGCTCGGCGCGGCGCTTCTGGACGTTGCCGCCCATCTCTCGCCCGTTTCCCTCGCCCACGCCCATGACGGCGAGGAGCACGAGGAGGGCGGCATCATGTTCGGCATGAGCCGCTTCTCCGGCACGCTGCTCGCAAACCTCGTGACCGGTGCCGGCTTCGGCCTCCTGCTCGCGGGCTTCAGCCTCGTCTCCGGCTATCCGATCACCGTCGCGAACGGCGCGCTCTGGGGAGCGGCCGGCTGGCTCGCCGTGCACATGCTGCCGGCCATCGGCCTGCCGCCGGAGCTTCCGGGCTTCCCGGCCGCGGACCTCGGCGATCGCCAGGTCTGGTGGGTCGCGACCGTCATCCTCTCGGCCGCCGGCCTCTACCTCCTGTTCCTGAAGCAGGGTATCGTCGCCAAGATCATCGGCATCGTGCTCATCGCCGCGCCGCAGGTCTATGGCGCGCCGCAGCCGGGCGACATCTCCAGCAACGTGCCGGCCGTCCTCGGCGCGGAGTTCGCCGTCGCCGCGCTCGCCACGACGCTGTTCTTCTGGATCGTGCTCGGCCTCTCGCTGGGTTTTGCCAACGAGAAGATCGCCAAGGCGGCCTGACATGACGACGACATCGCCCGGAGCCGTCCTGGTTCTGGGCGGTGCGCGTTCCGGAAAATCCGCTTTCGCCGAAAGGCTGGTCGCCGAGACCGGCCTTTCGCGTCATTATATCGCCACCGGCCGCGCCTTCGATGACGAGATGCGCCAGCGCATCGCACGGCACCGGCAAGACCGCGGGAACGGGTGGAAAACGCATGAGGAGCCGCTTGCGCTCGCCGCGCGCATAAGCGACGTGGCGCGCGCGGACCGGGCGGTGCTCGTCGACTGCCTGACGCTCTGGATCACCAACCTGATGCTGGAGGAGCGGGATGTCGCCGCCGAATTCGGGGGCCTCCTCGCCGCCATCAGGACGGCGCCCGGCCGGCTGGTCTTCGTGTCGAACGAGGTCGGCCTCGGCATCGTGCCGGAAAACCGCATGGCGCGCGAGTTCCGCGACCATGCCGGGCGGCTGCACCAGGAGGTCGCCGCCCTCGTGCCTGAAGTCTATTTCGTCGCGGCCGGACTGCCGCTGAAAATGAAGGGTTGAGCCATGCTGCAACAGAAGATCCCCGCCACCGTCATCACCGGCTTCCTCGGGGCGGGCAAGACGACGATGATCCGCAACCTCCTGCAGAATGCCGGGGGAAAGCGCATCGCGCTCATCATCAACGAGTTCGGCGACCTCGGCGTCGACGGCGACGTGCTGAAGGGCTGCGGCGCGGAAGCCTGCACCGAGGATGACATCATCGAGCTTACCAACGGCTGCATCTGCTGCACTGTCGCCGACGATTTCATCCCCACCATGTCGAAGCTCCTGGAGCGCGAGAACCGCCCCGACCACATCGTCATCGAGACCTCGGGCCTGGCGCTTCCCCAGCCGCTCGTCGCCGCCTTCAACTGGCCGGAGATCAAGACGCAGGTGACGGTCGACGGCGTGGTGACGGTCGTCGACAGCGCGGCCGTCGCCGCCGGCCGCTTCGCCGACGACCACGACAAGGTGGATGCGCTGCGCGTGACGGACGAGAACCTCGACCACGAAAGCCCGCTGGAAGAGCTCTTCGAGGACCAGCTTACCGCCGCCGACCTGATCGTGCTCAACAAGACCGACCTGATCGACGCGGAGGGCCTGAGGACCGTGCGCGAGGAGGTCGCCTCCCGCATCGCCCGCAAGCCCTCGATGATCGAGGCGCGGAACGGCGAGGTCGCCGCCGCCGTCCTGCTCGGCCTCGGCGTCGGCACGGAGGACGACATCGCCAACCGCAAGTCGCACCACGAGCTGGAGCACGAGAACGGCGAGGAGCACGACCACGACGAGTTCGACAGCTTCGTCGTCGATCTTCCCGCCATCGCCGATCTGGCCGCCTTCATCGAGCGCCTCAAGGGCGTGATCGCCGCGCACGACGTGCTGCGCCTCAAGGGGTTCGCCGATGTGCCCGGCAAGCCGCTGCGCCTGCTCATCCAGGCCGTCGGCAGCCGCATCGACCACTATTTCGAGCGCGCCTGGGCGCCGGGCGAGGCCCGCGGCACCCGTCTCGTCGTCATCGGCCTGCACGACATGGACGAGAAGGCCGTGCGCGACGCCATCGCCGCCGCGGTGTGACGGCGGCATGAGCGTGCGGCGGTCCCTCTCTCCGGCTTTTCGGGCGCGGCACGGCCATTTCCGGCCTGCCGTGCCGGTGGATCCTCGGGTCGGGCCCGAGGATGACGAAAGAAGGAAGGGACGGCTGGCAACGGCGACGGTTCCGCATGCCGCACCGGTCGATAGGTCCCTTAGCCTATCCTCCCCGCCGTCATCCTCGGGCCCGACCCGAGGATCCACCGGCACCGCACGCTTACAGACGGGAGGCGCCGCATGCACCTCCTCTTAGCCCAGAAGGGCACCATCGCCGACGGCAGGGAAGCGATCGACCTCGGCCAGACGCCGGGCGACGTCCTCTTCCTCTCCGCCGCCGATACGGAACTTGCCGCCATCGCCGCCGCCCACCGCGCACGCAAGACCGGCACGCGCCTGCGCCTCGCCAGCCTCGCGGCGCTGTCCCATCCGATGTCGGTCGATACCTACATCGAGCGCACGGCGCGCCATGCGAAGCTGATCGTCATCCGCGCCCTCGGCGGCGCCAGCTATTTCCGCTACGTGCTGGAGGCCCTGCTGGCGACGGCGGTCGAGAACGGCATCAGGCTCGTGGCGCTCCCCGGCGACGACCGGCCGGACGAGGGCCTCATCCCCTTCAACCGCATAGGGGAGGACGACCGGCAACGTCTCTGGGCCTACCTCAACGAGGGCGGTGCGGAGAACGCGGAGCGGTTCCTCGCCTATGCGGACGCCCTGGTCTTCGGCGGCGAGAAGCCGGAGCCGGCGATGCCGCTGGAAAAGGCCGGCATCTGGTGGCCGGGACGGGGTGTGGTCGACGTCGCCACGTGGGAAAAGCTGGCGGTAGCGGGTATCGCGCGCACCACGCCCCCGACCGCCGCCATCTGCTTCTACCGCGCCTATGTCCAGAGCGGCGAGACGCGGCCCGTCGAGATGCTGATCGAGGCGCTTGCCGCCGAGGGGGTGCGCGCGCTGCCGCTGTTCGTCTCCAGCCTCAAGGAGCCGGTGTCCATCGAAACGGTTCGCGCCGCCTTCGCGGCGGCCCGGCCGGAGGTCGTGCTGAACGCCACGAGTTTCGCCGTCTCCGCCCCCGGCGCGAACCGCAAGCCGACCGTGCTCGACGAGACGGGCGCGCCCGTCCTGCAGGTCGTCTTCTCCGGCTCCTCGCGCGAGGCCTGGGAGGCCTCGGGGCAGGGGCTGACGGCGCGCGATCTCGGCATGAACGTCTCCCTGCCGGAGGTCGACGGCCGCGTGCTCTCCCGTGCCGTCTCCTTCAAGGCGGCCGCGCGCTACGACGAGCGCGTCGAGACGAACATCGTCGGGCTCGATCCGGCCGGGGACCGCATCCGTTTCGTGGCGAAACTCGCCGCCGGCTGGGCGCGGCTGCGGCGCGCGGAACCGGCCGGACGCCGCATCGCCATCGTCTTGGCGAACTATCCGAACCGCGACGGCCGCCTCGGCAACGGCGTCGGCCTCGACACGCCCGCCGGGACCATGGAAGTGCTGCGCGCCATGGCGGCGGAAGGCTACCCGGTCGCCGATCTGCCGGCCGACGGCGATGCGCTGATCGCCCACCTGATGGCCGGACCGACCAATGCCGCGCGCGATGGCCGCGAAATCCGCGAGACGCTTTCAATGAGCGATTACAAATCGTTCTTCTCCTCCCTTCCCATAAGGGTTCAGGAAGAGATGACGGCCCGCTGGGGTGCGCCGGAGGACGACCCGTTCGTCACGGGCGACGTCTTCGCCCTGCCGCTCGCCCGTTTCGGCGGGACGCTGGTCGGCATCCAGCCGGCGCGCGGCTACAACATCGATCCGAAGGACACCTACCATTCGCCGGACCTCGTGCCGCCGCACGGCTACCTCGCCTTCTACGCCTATCTGCGCCTCGATTACGGCGCCCATGCCATCGTGCACATGGGCAAGCACGGCAATCTCGAATGGCTGCCGGGCAAGGCCCTGGCGCTCTCGGAAGCCTGCTATCCGGAAGCCGTGCTCGGCCCGCTGCCGCATCTCTATCCGTTCATCGTCAACGATCCGGGCGAGGGCACGCAGGCCAAGCGCCGCTCCGCCGCCGTCATCGTCGACCACCTGACGCCGCCGCTCACGCGGGCGGAAACCTATGGGCCGCTCAAGGACCTCGAAGCGCTGGTCGACGAATATTACGACGCGTCCGGCGGCGATCCGCGGCGCATAAGGCTGCTGTCGAAGCAGATCCTCGACCTCGTGCGCGACATCGGCCTCGACCGCGATGCCGGCATCGCCCCCTCCGACGGCGAGACGGCCGCGCTCCAGAAGCTCGACGCCTATCTCTGCGACCTCAAGGAGATGCAGATCCGCGACGGGCTGCACGTCTTCGGCGTCTCGCCCGAGGGGCGGCTCCTCACGGACCTCACCCTCGCGCTCGCCCGCGTGCCGCGCGGCCTCGGCGAGGGCGGCGATGCGAGCCTGCAACGGGCGATCGCGGCGGATGCGTTTGGCGGGGTGCCGTCCTTTGCGGAGTCGGTGCGGCATTCCCCCGTCTCCCCCCTTGCGGGGGAGATGTCGGCGGAGCCGACAGAGCGGGGTGGTGCGGCACATTCTGCGGATGATCCCTGGGCGACGAGGTCGGGGAGTCACCCCCCTCTGTCACCTTCGGCGACATCTTCCCCGCAAGGGGGGAGACGGGAGAATGCCTTCGACCCGCTCGATTGCATCCCTTCCGACCCGTGGACCGGCCCGCGTCCGCAGATCCTCGCCGAACAGTCCGGCGCTCCCTGGCGCAGCAAGGGCGATACGGTGGAGCGCATCGAGCTGCTGGCCGCAAGGCTGGTGGAGGGCACGCTTGCCTGCCCGCCGGACTGGCACGCTACCCGCGTCGTGCTCGACACCGTCGATACGACGATCCGCCCGGCCATCGCCGCCTGCGGCCCGGCGGAGATCGAAGCGCTGATGCGCGGCCTCGACGGCCGCTTCATCGAGCCGGGCCCCTCCGGCGCGCCGACGCGCGGGCGGCCGGACGTGTTGCCGACCGGGCGCAACTTCTACTCCGTCGACAGCCGCGCCGTGCCGACGCCCGCCGCCTGGGAGCTCGGCCGGAAATCGGCCGAACTCATCGTCGCCCGCTATGCGCAGGACCACGGCGAATGGCCGACGTCCTTCGGCATCACCGCCTGGGGAACCTCCAACATGCGCACCGGCGGCGACGACATCGCCCAGGCGATGGCGCTGATCGGCGTCAGGCCCACCTGGGACATGGCCTCGCGCCGCGTCACCGGCTTCGAGATCATCCCGACCGCCGTGCTGCGCCACCCGCGCGTCGACGTGACCTTACGCATTTCCGGCTTCTTCCGCGATGCCTTCCCGGAGCAGATCGCGCTCTTCGACCGGGCCGTGCGCGCCGTCGGCGCGCTGGACGAGGACGATGCGGACAACCCCATCGCCGCCCGCATGCGCGCGGAAGCCGCGGCCCTTGCGGCGAAAGGCGCGTCCGAGGCGGACGCGGCGCGGGCCGCGGGCTTCCGCATCTTCGGCGCGAAGTCCGGCGGCTACGGCGCCGGCCTCCAGACGATGGTGGACGAGGGGCTCTGGAGCGAGCGCGGCGACCTTGCCGAAGCCTGGCTCGCCTGGGGCGCGCACGCCTATGACGGGACAAGCGACGGCGTGCCGATGCGCGAGCGGCTGGAGGCGCGCATGAGGAGCTTGCAGGCGGTCATCCAGAACCAGGACAGCCGCGAGCACGACCTGCTCGACAGCGACGAATACTACCAGTTCGAGGGCGGCATGGCGGCCGCCGCGGAGCACCTGTCGGGCCGGCAGCCCGCCGTCTACCACAACGACCTGTCGCGGCCGGAAAAACCCGTCGTGCGCACGCTAGAGGACGAGATCGGCCGCGTCGTGCGCGCCCGCGTCGTCAATCCGAAATGGATCGAGGGCGTCATACGCCACGGCTACAAGGGCGCCTTCGAGATCGCCGCGACGGTCGATTTCATGTTCGCCTTCGCCGCCACGACCGGCGCGGTGAAGGACCATCATTTCGAGGCGGCCTACCGGGCCTATGTGCTGGACGAGCGGGTGCGAGACTTCCTGCGGGACAAAAACCCCGCCGCGCTCGCCGAGATGGCGGCACGCTTCGCCGAGGCGATCGACCGCGGCCTCTGGACGCCGCGCTCGAATTCGGCGCGCTACGAGCTCGACATGCTCGGCAGGAGGAGGGCATCGTGACGGATCTCACCGGTCGTTGCCTTTGCCGGTCGCTGACATTTTCGGTTTCCGGCGACATCGTCAGCACCGGCCACTGCCACTGCGAGAGCTGCCGGCGCGCCACGTCCTCGCCGGTCACGACCTTCTTCTGTGTTGCCGGCAAGGATGTCGCGTTCAGGGGAGACACACTGCGGCACTATGCGTCCTCGCCGGGCGTGCGGCGCGGCTTCTGCGGCAATTGCGGCTCGCCGATGAGCTACGAGACCGACAAGCGGCCCGGCATCATCGACCTCTATGTCGCCACGCTCGACGACGCGGCGGGCATCGAAATCACCCAGCACGGATATTGGAATGAGCGGGTCTCCTGGCTGCACTGCGAGGACGACCTGCCGAAACGGGAAGGCTGACATGACAGACGATCACGACGAAACCGCCGGCATGAACGAGGCCGAGCTCGCCCGCCACGCGGAGAAGATGGCGAAGAAGAAGCAGGCGCGCGAGAAGATCATGGCGACGAAGACGGACGAGAAGGGCCTGATCATCGTCCACACCGGCAAGGGCAAGGGCAAGTCGACCGCCGGCTTCGGCATGATCTTCCGGCACATCGCGCACAGGAAGCCCTGTGCGGTGGTGCAGTTCATCAAGGGCGCCATGGCGACGGGCGAGCGCGACCTCATCGAGGCGCATTTCTCCGACCTCTGCCAGTTCCACACGCTCGGCGAAGGCTTCACCTGGGAGACGCAGGACCGCGCCCGCGACGTGGCGATGGCTAAGAAGGCGTGGGAAAAGGCGAAGGAACTGATCCGCGACGAGCGCAACTCCATGGTGCTGCTCGACGAGATCAACATCGCGCTGCGCTACGACTATATCGACGTGGGCGAGGTGATCGACTTCCTGAAGACCGAGAAGCCCTACATGACCCATGTCGTGCTGACGGGCCGCAACGCCAAGGAGGAACTGATCGAGATCGCGGACCTCGCGACCGAGATGGAGCTCCTGAAGCACCCGTTCCGCTCGGGCATCAAGGCGCAGCAGGGCGTGGAATACTGAGGGGAGGGCGTTTGCCCCTCACCTGCCTGCCGGCATCCTCTTCCCGCAACCGGGGAGAGGCACGCTGGGCTCGCCGTTTTCCTCCTTCTCCCCGCTTGCGGGGAGAAGGTCCCGGCAGGGGGATGAGGGGCGGCGTCACCACCCCATCCACACCCGGATCGGATGGCCCGGATCGGCCATCAGGCGGATGGCGAGCGCGATGGAGGTGACAACGAGGAGCGGCTTGATGACCTTCGCGCCGTTCCTCATCGCCACGCGCGAGCCGGCCTGCGCGCCGAGGAACTGGCCGGCGCCCATGGCGAGGCCGACCTTCCACAGGACGACGCCGTAGAGGATGAAGACGACGAAGGCGCCGAGATTGGAGCCGAAGTTCAGGAGCTTCGTGTGCGCGGTCGCCTTGAGGACGCCGAAGCCCGCGAGCGTCACGAAGGCCAGCATGAAGAACGATCCGGTGCCGGGGCCGAACACGCCGTCGTAGAAGCCGATCAGCGGAACGATGGTGACGGTGAAGAGGAGGACGCTCATGCGGCGGTGCTTGTCGACATCGCCGATATTCGGCTTCAGCCCGAAATAGACCGCGATCGCCACCAGCAGGAAGGGCAGCACGATCTTCAGCACGTCGCCCGGGACCACCGTCGCCAGCAGCGCGCCGAACACCGATCCGAGCGCCGAGAGCGCCGCCATCGGCAATTGCTCGCCGAGCCGGACATGGCCGGCGCGGGCATAGGCGAGCGTCGCCGAGCCCGAGCCGAAGAGCGATTGCAGCTTGTTGGTGCCGAGCGTTTCCAAGGGCGGAATGCCGGCGAGCAGCATGGCCGGAATGGTGATCATGCCGCCGCCGCCCGCAATGGAATCGATGAAGCCGGCGAGGAAGGCGGCAAGGAACAGGAGGATCAGGACGTGAAGGGCGATATCGGCCAAGGCGGGACTCGGGAAGCAGGCAGCGGGAGGAAGTCGGTTGCTCTTCTGTCAGACTGTGCGGCAAAAGCAAAGCCCGCCGTCGACATCGGGCGGTTCCTGCGCCGCGCGACAGGGATCGGGCAACCCGGCCGGCCCGCCAGAAGAGGCGTGCCGCATCCGGCGCGTCCGGTGCCGCAATCCGGTTTGACCGGCCTGCCGCCCTCCGGTACTAAAGACGGAGCGACGGTGCCCGCGAGGCGGGCCGAGCGGTGTCCGGTGCGGCCGACCAGGAAGGGGCTTCATCCGGAACCGTCGGAAACGGCAAGGCCGGGCCCTTTCGCGCGGAAATCTGCGAGAGACTGCCATGCATGCTGAGGCTCCATCACCGGATACCGGACAACGATCGCTGGTCGTCGGCCTCGGCTGCGAACGCGGCACGCCGCCCGCCGAGCTCGTCGGTCTCGCCGCTTCGGTCGTCGCCCGTCCCGGGGACGTCGCCTTCGTCGCGACGCTGGATGTACGCGCCGGCGAGCCGGCGATGCATGCGGTGGCGCGGCACTTTTCCGTCCCGCTCGTGACCTTCCCGGCCGCAAGGCTCGAAGCCGAGACGCCCCGTCTTGCCAATCCCTCCGACCTCGTCTTTGCCCATGCGGGTTGCCACGGCGTTGCCGAAGCGGCCGCTCTGGCGCAGGCGGGGGCGGGCGGGCGGCTGGTCGTGGAGAAGACGAAGTCCGCCCATGCGACGGTGGCGGTCGCAGAGTCGTTCCAATCGCTTGCAGACGTTTCCTCCGCGCAAGGTTTTGCTCCTTCGCATTCCGATTCAAGCCGGGAGCACGCCTGATGCAAGCCCTCTTCTCCGTCCTGCCGCCGATGGAAAGAGGCAGCGTCTGGCTCGTAGGGGCGGGGCCGGGCGATCCGGGCCTCCTGACGCTGCACGCCGCCAATGCGCTGCAGCAGGCCGATGTCATCGTGCACGACGCTCTGGTCAACGCCGACTGCCTGTCGCTGGCGCGGCCGGGTGCCGTCCTGGAATTTGCCGGAAAACGCGGCGGAAAGCCGTCGCACAAGCAGCGGGACATCTCGCTCCGGCTCGTCGAGCTGGCCCGTGCCGGCCACCGCGTTCTCCGGCTGAAAGGCGGCGATCCCTTCGTCTTCGGGCGCGGCGGCGAGGAGGCGCTGACGCTGATCGAGCACGGCATTCCCTTCCGCATCGTGCCGGGTATCACGGCGGGCATCGGCGGCCTTGCCTATGCCGGCATTCCGGTCACCCACCGCGAGGTCAACCACGCGGTCACCTTCCTCACCGGCCACGATTCATCCGGCCTCGTGCCGGACCGCATCGATTGGGAAGGCATCGCCAGGGGCTCGCCCGTCATCGTCATGTACATGGCGATGAAGCATATCGGCCAGATCGCCGCCAATCTCATCGCCGGCGGCCGTTCGCCGGACGAGCCCGTCGCCTTCGTCTGCAATGCCGCGACCGACGGGCAGCAGGTGCTGGAAACGACGCTCGCGCATGCGCAGGCGGATGCCGAGGCCGCCGGCATCGAGCCTCCCGCCATCGTGGTCGTCGGGGAGGTCGTGCGCCTGCGTTCCTCGCTCGACTGGCTCGGCGCGTTGACGGCGGGACGCAAGCTGTCGCCCGACCCGTTCGGCGCGCGTGCGCTGAAGGATCCGGCATGAGCGGACTGCTCATCGCCGCGCCCGCCTCCGGCTCCGGCAAGACGACGGTGACGCTGGGCCTCGCGCGGGCGCTGGCCGATGCCGGCGTGCGCCTCGTTCCGGGCAAGGCGGGCCCCGACTACATCGATCCGGCGTTCCACGCCGCCGCCAGCCGCAAGGCCTGCCTCAACTACGATCCCTGGGCCATGCGCCCGCAGCTCATCCGGGCGAACGCCGCCATCGAGGCCGGCGAGGGGGATTTCCTGCTCATCGAGGCGATGATGGGACTCTTCGACGGGGCCGCCGACGGCACCGGCGCGCCGGCCGATCTGGCGGCGATGCTCGGCCTGCCGGTCGTGCTCGTCGTCGATTGCAGCCGCATGTCGCAGTCCGTCGCCGCGCTCATGAGAGGCTACCGGGATTTCCGCAGCGACATCCGCGTCGCGGGCGCCATCCTCAACAAGGTCGGCAGCGCCCGGCACGAGGCGATGCTGCGCGGTGCGCTGGAGGCGGGCGGCATCGAGATTTTCGGCGTGCTGCGAAGCGACCCGGCCCTGAGCCTGCCCGAACGCCATCTCGGCCTCGTGCAGGCCGGCGAGCACGGCGCGCTCCAGGCGTTCATCGCCCACGCGGCGGAGGTCGTCGCGGGCCGCTGCGACCTCGAACGGCTCGTCGCGGTGGCTGCGGGCCGCCCCGCCGGGCAGCCTGCGCCTCCCGTCCTGCGCCTGCCGCCGCTCGGCCAGCGCATCGCGATCGCCCGCGATCAGGCCTTCGCCTTCACCTACGAACATCTGCTGCTGGGCTGGCGTGCGGCGGGGGCAGGCCTTTCCTTCTTCTCGCCCCTTGCCGACGAGGCGCCTGCCGAAGATGCCGACGCGGTCTACATGCCCGGCGGCTATCCCGAGCTGCACGCGGCGAGACTTGCCAATGCCGGCCGTTTCCGTATGGGAATGGAGGCGGCCGCGCGGCGCGGCGCGCGCATCTACGGCGAATGCGGGGGCTACATGACTCTGGGGGAGGCTCTGGTTGCGGCGGACGGGTCCCGTTACGGCATGCTCGGCCTCCTGCCGCTCGTCACCAGCTTTGCCGAGCGGCGCCGTCACCTCGGTTATCGCCGCGTCGTGCCGCTTGCGGGCTCCGGCTTCGCCGCGCCGATGACGGCGCACGAATTCCACTATTCGACCGTCGTCGAGGAGGGGGAGGCCGACCGCCTCTTCGCCGTCACGGATGCCATGGGGGAGGATCTGGGCGAGGCCGGCCTTTGCCGCGGCAATGTCAGCGGTTCCTACATGCACCTGATCGACCTTGCGCCGGAGGCGGCATGACGGCGCCGCGCATCGCCCATGGCGGCGGCATCGCCGCTGCCGCCGCCCGTTTCGGCGGCCGGCCGGAGGACTGGCTGGACCTTTCCACCGGCATCAACCCCAATCCCGTCGCCGTTCCCGAGGTCGACGCCGCCGCCTGGCACCGCCTGCCGGACCGACACCGGCAGGATGCGGCCCGCGCCGCTGCCGCCCGCTATTACGGCACGCCGAACGCCCTGCCGCTCCCCGTTCCGGGCACCCAGTCGGTCATCCAGCTCCTGCCGCGCTTCGTTGCCGCGGGGCGCCGTGCGGCCGTGCTCTCCCCGACCTATGGCGAATATGTCCGCGTGCTCGGCAATGCCGGCGTCGCGGTGGACGGCATCGCCAGCCTCGACGGCGTGACCGATGCGCACGGCCTCGTGGTCGTCGTCAATCCGAACAATCCCGACGGCCGGCTTTTCCCGCGCGATCGGCTGCGCGATCTCCACGCCCGCGTTTCGGCGCGCGGCGGCCTCCTCGTCGTCGACGAGGCCTTCGGCGACATGCGTCCGGAAGACTGCATCGCCCCGCTTGCGGGCGAGGGAATGCCCGGCCTGCTCGTATTCCGTTCCTTCGGCAAGTTCTTCGGCCTCGCGGGCCTGCGCCTCGGTTTCGCGGTCGGCGAGACGGCGGTCCTCGATCGCATCGAGGACTGGCTCGGTCCCTGGGCGGTGTCGGGGCCGGCGCTGACGATCGCGGCAAGGCTGATGGCGTCCGATACGTCCGCTGTGCGCCGGTCCATCGAGGCACGCAAGGCGGCGCTCGATGCCGTGCTTTGCGGAGCGGGGCTTGCGGTCGCCGGCGGCACCGGCCTCTTCTCGCTCGTCGAGCATGCCGGGGCGGCGGCCGTTCACGAGGGGCTTTGCCGTCGCCATGTCCTCGTGCGATCCTTCGACTACGATCCCCGCTGGCTGCGCTTCGGGCTTGCGCCGGACGCCGCCGCCGATGCACGGCTTGCCGCGGCGCTGGCGGATGTGGTGAACTGAGCGATGGCCGAGACGTTCTTCATCCTCTTCCTCGCGCTCGTGCTGGACCGCCTCGTCGGCGATCCGGACAGGATCTGGCGGCATGTGCCGCATCCGGTCGTGCTGTTCGGCCGGGCGATCGGCATGATGGACGGGCTTTTCAACGAAAGGCGGCTTTCTGCCGACACCAAGCGCTTCAACGGCGCGGCCGGTATCGCCGTGCTCCTTGCCGCCAGCGTCTTCCTCGGCTTCCTGCTGCACCGGATCCTCGCACCCTTCGGGCTTTTCGGTGCATTCCTGGAGGCCGTCATCGTCGCCGTTTTCCTTGCGCAGAAGAGCCTTCACGATCACGTGCGTGCCGTCTCGACCGGCCTGAAGGAGGAGGGGCTCGACGGCGGGCGGCGGGCCGTCTCGATGATCGTCGGCCGCGATCCGGCGACGCTGGACGAGCCGGCCGTGTGCCGCGCCGGCATCGAAAGCCTCGCGGAGAACTTTTCCGACGGCGTCGTCGCCCCGGCCTTCTGGTATGTGCTCTTCGGCCTGCCGGGTCTCTTTACCTACAAGATGCTGAACACGGCCGATTCGATGATCGGCCACAAGAACGCCAAATACCTCGATTTCGGCTGGGCCTCCGCGCGTCTCGACGACCTTGCCAACTGGCCGGCCGCGCGCCTCTCGATCCTTCTCATCGCCGCCGGCGCCCGGGCGGCGAAGGGCAGGGCGGCGGCGCGGGCGGCGATCGGAACGGCGCTGCGCGATGCGGGCCTGCACCGCTCGCCCAATTCCGGCTGGCCGGAGGCGGCGATGGCCGGTGCGCTCGGCATCGGCCTTGCCGGCCCGCGCATCTATGGCGGCGCGCGCGTCGACGAGCCGATGATGAACGCGGCCGGCCGCACCGTCGCGACCGTCGCCGACATCGACCTGTCGCTGCGCATCTTCTCCGCCGCCTGCGCCGCCCTCGCCGCCGCGGTGCTGCTCCTGGGGCTTTGCGCGGCCGTACTATAACCGCAGCGGCGGGCTACAGTTTTCTGCCTCTGTCGTGGACAAGGCTGCCGCCGGCATCCTTCTGGTTCTCGATCTATTTGCGAGGCGACGGATTTTCATGGGGCGTGAGTATCCCGCCTCGTCCGGCGTTCAATAAAAGTTTACGGCTTAACTTCGTTTTCCTTCTCATCTGCGGGCAATATTGCGGCGGGCTGGAACGTCTATATCCTGTCTCGCCGTGAGACAGGACGTTGAAGCTGTCCATAAATCAATAGAGGGGAAGTCATGCGTATCTTGTTTGCGACCGCGATCGCACTCCTTCTTGTATTGTTCCAAGCCCAGACCGCACTTTCCGCCAATCTGATCGCCCGGATCAACATTTCTTCGCAAACCATGGTCGTTACTCACAATGGCGTGGTGAAGCACCGCTGGCGGGTATCGACGGGCCGCAAGGGCTACGGCACGCCGACGGGCAGCTGGTCGGCGAAATGGGCCTCGCGCAATCACCGCTCGCGCAAGTACAACAACGCGCCGATGCCTTATGCGATCTTCTTCAAGGGAGGTTATGCGGTGCACGCGACCTATGAGACCAGGCGCCTCGGCCGCCCGGCGTCCCATGGCTGCGTGCGGCTTTCGCCGAACGATGCGGCGACCTTCTATCAGCTGGCGAACCGCCACGGGCTCTCCAACACGCGCATCGTCATCACCCGCTAGACGGTCCGGCAAAAGCGCGGGAATGCGCTCGCAGGCCTCAGTCGTTGCCGGCGTAGCGCATCAGACGGTCCATGTCGGGAACGGTGACGTGCCGGTTGTTCTCGATGCGGATGACGTTTTCCTTGCGCAGCTTGGTGAACTGCCGGCTGACGGTCTCGATCGTCAGCCCGAGGAAGTCGGCGATGTCGGCGCGCGACAGCGGCAGCTCGAAGGCCGACATGTCGACGCTTTCGGGGTCGATATGGGTGGCGATGAGGTAAAGGAAGCTTGCAACCTTCTCCTGCGCCGTCTTGCGGCCGAGCGTCAGCATCCAGTCGCGTGCCTCGTCCAGCTCCTTCAGCGCCTGCCGGTGCAGCTTGTGCTCGAGTTCCGGCGTCCTCTTGACCAGCCGGTCGAGCACGTTGCGCGGAAAATTGCAGACTTCGCTTTCGGTGGCCGCCTCCGCGGTGATCGCGCTTTCCTCGATGAAGGGACGGCCGAGGAAGTCGGGGGCGAATTGCAGGCCGACGATCTGCTGGCGGCCGTCCGCCATCACCTTGGTCAGCTTCACCACGCCGCGCATGATGTTGGAATAGTTCACCACCGTCTCGCCCTGGCCGATGACCTCGGCGCCGCTTTGCAGGCGGTGGCGGGAGGAGTGCTTGTTGAGTTCGGTCAGCTGCTCGGGCGTCAGCACGCCGCAAACACCGCCATGGCGGGCTTCGCAGGCCCGGCAGACGAGCGGAATGTCGGAACTATGGATATCTTGGCGGCGAATTTCCATATCGGCTTTCCTTTCGCCTGGCGGCCAACGACGCGGGTGATGCCGTGTATCGCACGCAGGCATGAACATAAAGCGTGCCGCCTCGCGGCAAAATAGCGCTTCCTGACTATTGTCAAATCGTAACGCAGGCATTCGGGCTTTCACTTGATCAAAATCAAATGGCAGGTCCCGTTTCGGAGGTATTTCCTCTGCGACCAGGGAGATGACCATGCAGGACGCACTCGTAGAACGCCTTTCGTCGCCGGTTCCGCGGTATACAAGTTATCCGACCGCCCCGCATTTCGACGAAAGTATCGGGTCGGAGGCCTATGCGGAGTGCCTTGCGGCGCTGGGGCGGAAGAATCGCCTGTCGCTCTATGTGCATGTTCCCTATTGCGACCGGCTCTGCTGGTTCTGTGCCTGTCATACCAAGCAGACGCTGCGCTACGAGCCCGTCGAAGCCTATCTGAAGGGCCTGCATGCCGAAATCGCGGCCGTCGGCGGCCGGGTGGCGCGGGAGGCGCCGGTGACGGCGCTGCATTTCGGCGGCGGCTCGCCGACCATGCTGCGGCCAAACGACATGGCGGCGCTGAGAGCCTGTCTCGATCGGAATTTCAACTTCGCGCCCGATGCGGAAATCTCCGTGGAGATGGATCCGAACGATCTCGACGAGGCGCGCCACGACGCGCTCGCCGCAATCGGCATGACGCGCGCCAGCCTCGGCATCCAGGATTTCGATCCCAGGGTGCAGAAGGCGATCAACCGCATCCAGACCTTCGAGCAGACGCGCGGCGTGGTGGAGGCGGCGCGGGCGAGGGGCGTGCGCTCGGTGAACTGCGACATCCTCTACGGCCTGCCGTACCAGACGATGGAGACGCTGGCGGAGACCGTCCGCGCGGTCGTTTCGCTCAGCCCCGACCGCATCGCGCTCTTCGGCTATGCCCACGTGCCGTGGATGAAGAAGCACCAGACGATGATCGACGAGGCGGCGCTGCCCGGCGTCGTGGCGCGTTTCGCCCAGATGAACATGGCGGCGGAGATGCTGGTGGCCGCCGGCTACGAGGGGATAGGCATCGACCATTTCGCCCTGCCGGGGGACAGGCTCGCCATGGCGGCCCGGAACGGCTCGCTGCGCCGCAACTTCCAGGGCTATACGGACGACCAGGCCGATGCGCTGATCGGCCTCGGCGCGTCCGCCATCGGCCAGCTGCCGCAGGGCTATTTCCAGAACATGCCGGCGACCGGCGAATACCTCCGCCGCGTGGAGGAGGGGGGCCTTGCCGTGGTGCGCGGCTACGCGCTGACCGGGGAGGACCGCGCCCGCGCCTGGGTCATCGAGAAGGTGATGTGCGATTTCGGCTTCTCCTTTGCGGAACTCGCCGCGCGGCACCCCGCCTTCGCCGGCGCCGTCAGGGCGGAAGCGGGCGGCTTCGCCGCGCTGGACAGGGACGGCCTCTGCCGCATCGAGGGGGAAAGGTTCCTGCTGACGGCGACGGGCCGGCCGTTCGCGCGCACCGTCGCCGCGGTCTTCGACGCACATCTTGCAAGCGGCCGCGGGCGGCACTCGATTGCGGTCTGACCGGCGGTTGCGGCCCTGTTGCGCGTGCAACACAGCCTCGCGGATCATGCTGGTCCCTCATCAACCCCATTGGCAATCGCATCGGATTTCCATATAGGATCGCCCGACTATAGATTCATGAGGTATGGGCGTGACTGCTACATTCGACAAGGTTGCCGACATCATTGCTGAAACCAGCGAGATCGATCGCGAGACGATCACGCCGGACAGCCACACCATCGACGATCTCGGCATCGACAGCCTGGACTTCCTCGACATCGTCTTCGCGATCGACAAGGAATTCGGCATCAAGATCCCGCTGGAACAGTGGACGCAGGAAGTCAACGAAGGCAAGGTCGCGACGGAGGAGTATTTCGTCCTGAAGAACCTCTGCGCGAAGATCGACGAACTGCGGGCCGCCAAGGCCTGACGCACGGCGCCCGGCCGCCGCCCGGCGGCCTTGTCCCGGACCATCCCGGTGCAAGGGGCTTTCGGCCTGCCGTCTTCGGCAGGCCTTTCGATTTCCGGAACCCGCCGGAGGCATATTCCGATGCTGCTAGAATATTTCCAGATGATCGACCGGGTGGAAGCCGTCGACGGCGCGCGCCGCGTGCTTTCGGCCCGCTCCGTCGTGCCCTCGAAAAGCCCCGTCTTCGAGGGGCATTTCCCCGGCATGCCGCTCGTTCCGGGCGTGCTTCTCATCGAGACCATGGCGCAGGCCTCGGGCTTCCTCGTGCTGGCGGCCACCGATTTTGCCGCCATGCCCTTCCTGATGAGCGTCGACGGGGCCAAGATGCGCACCTTCGTCGAGCCCGACGCGGTGCTCGACATCGAGGCCGTGCTGGAGCATGACGGATCGGGCTACGCCGTGACGAAGGCGAGGATTTCGTCGGCCGGCAAGAAGGTGTGCGACGCGCAGCTGAAGCTGCGCACCATGCCGTTTGCCGAGGTGCCGCTTGCGGAAATCGTGCGCAGGCGCGCAGGCGAGGTGGGTTTGTTCGAGGCGCTTGCGGCGTCGGCTGAAGGGAAGTGATGATGGCGAAGGCGAACAACGATGTGGTGATCACCGGCGTCGGCATCGTCACCTGTCACGGTGTCGGGGCCGAAGCCCATGTGGAAATCCTCGGCGCGGCGAAGGCTCCCGAGCTGAAGATCGAGACGGAGCGCTTCGCGCCCTATCCGGTCCATCCGATGCCGGAGATCGACTGGAACCAGCAGATCCCCAAGCGCGGCGACCAGCGCCAGATGGAGAACTGGCAGCGCCTCGGCGTCTTCGCCGCAGGCCTCGCGCTCGACGATGCCGGCTTCAAGGACGATGCGGAGGCCTGCGGCACGATGGACATGATCGTGGCGGCGGGCGGCGGCGAGCGCGACATCAATGTCGACTCGCTGATCGTCGACGAGGGCCTGAAGCGCAACGACCGCGAACGCCTGCTCAACGAGAAGCTGACGACGGAGCTGCGCCCCACGCTCTTCCTCGCCCAGCTTTCCAACCTGCTCGCCGGCAACATCTCCATCGTGCACAAGGTCACCGGCTCCTCGCGCACCTTCATGGGCGAGGAGGCCGCCGGCATCAGCGCCGTCGAGACGGCGTTCCACCGCATCCGCGCGGGACAATCGACGCACACGCTCGTCGGCAGCGCGCTCGTCGCCGAGCGTCAGGACGTCATCCTGCTTTATGAAGCGATTGGCGCCCATGCGACGGGCGGCTGGACGCCGCTCTGGTCGCGCGACGAGAAGGCCGGCGGCGGCATCATCACCGGCTCGGCCGCCGCCTTCCTCATCCTCGAATCCCGCGCGCATGCCGAAGCCCGCGGCGCGCGCATCTACGCGACGATCGACGCGGTCGGCGGCGACCGCGGCGCGCGCGACGAGGGCCGGCTGGAGGCGCGTCTCGAACGTCTTGCCGAGGGCGCCGAGCCCGGTGCCGGGACCGTGGTCTTTTCCGGGGCGTCCGGCGCGCATGATGCGACCGCCCGCGAGAAGGCCTGGCTCGACAGGCGCTTTTCCGGCAGCCCGGTGCGCGGCTACAGCGGCGTCATCGGCCAGTCTCTCGAAGCGCAGTTCCCGCTCGGCCTGGCGCTCGCCGCGCTGACGCTCGGCTCCGGCGTCGAGGTCGCCCCGTTCGATACGGCCGCCGAGACGCCGATGACCGCGCCTGCCGCGGCCGCCGTCGTCACCACGGTCGGTCATTCGCGCGGCGAGGGCGTCGCCATCCTTGTCGCAGAGAAGTGAGGTTCCGGTCATGACGAAAGCCGCATACAGGGATCATCTCGGTCGCCCCATCGTCGCCGTCACCGGCATGGGCGTCGTCACCTCGCTGGGGCAGGGGCTCAAGGACAACTGGACGGCGCTCACCGGCGGCGTGTCCGGCATCCACGCCATCACCCGCTTCCCGGTCGACGGGCTCAACACCCGCATTTCCGGCACCGTGGATTTCATCGAGGTGCCCGTCGAAAACCCGGTCGAGCGCTCCTACGCCTATGCCCGCGAGACGACGGACGAGGCCCTGGCGCAGGCCGGCCTTTCCGGCGAATTCGGCGGTCCGCTCTTCCTCGCCGCCCCGCCGATCGAGCCGGACTGGCGCGACCGTTTCGCGCTCGCCGACCGCGCCCCGCCCTCGCAGCGCCCGGGCGATGCCTATGACCGCTTCCTCGCCGTGCTGCGTGAAAATCCCAGTCCGGCGCTGCACGAGGCCTGGGCCTTCGGTTCGATCTCCGAGCGGCTTTCCGACCGCTACGGCACGCGCGGCCTGCCGGTGACGCTGTCCACCGCCTGCGCTTCCGGCGCGACGGCCATCCAGCTCGGCGTCGAGGCGATCCGCCAGGGCCGCACCGACCGGGCGCTGACCGTCGGCACCGACGGCTCGGTGACGGCCGAGGCGCTGATCCGTTTCGCGCTGCTCTCGGCGCTCTCGACGCAGAACGACCCGCCGACCAGGGCCTCGAAGCCCTTCAGCAAGGACCGCGACGGCTTCGTGATCGCCGAAGGCGCGGCGACGCTCGTCCTGGAATCGCTGGAATCGGCGGTCGCCCGCGGCGCCAAGGTGCTCGGCATCCTCAAGGGCTGCGGCGAGAAGGCGGACCATTTCCACCGCACGCGCTCCTCGCCGGACGGCGGGCCTGCCATCGCGACGATCCGCGCGGCGCTGGAAGACGCCGGCATCGACGAGGGCGGCATCGGCTATATCAACGCCCACGGCACCTCGACGCCGGAGAACGACAAGATGGAGTACCTCTCCATGTCGGCCGTCTTCGGCGACAGGCTGGCGGGCATTCCGGTCTCCTCGAACAAGTCGATGATCGGGCACACGCTGACGGCGGCGGGTGCCGTCGAGGCGGTGTTCTCCATCCAGACCATGCTGACCGGGACCCTGCCGCCGACCATCAACTACCAGAACCCCGACCCGACGATCCTTCTCGACGTCGTGCCGAACGTGAAGCGCGACGCGCGCGTCACCGCGGTTCTCTCCAACTCCTTCGGCTTCGGCGGCCAGAACGCCAGCCTCGTCATGACGGCGGAACCCGCCTGATAGGAATTTGCCCATGCGTGCCCTGCAGCTTCTCGACGACCGCAAGCTCGAACTCACCGACATCCCGGAACCGGAGGCGCCCGGCCCCGGCGAGGTGACGCTGCGCGTCAAGGCCGTCGCCCTCAACCATATCGACGTCTGGGGCTGGCGCGGCATGGCGTTTGCCAAGCGCAAGATGCCGCTCGTCATCGGCGCGGAGGCGGCCGGCGTCGTCGAAACGCTCGGGCCCGGCGTCTCCAGCGTGCTGCCCGGCCAGCTCGTCTCCATCTACGGCGCGCGTACCTGCGGCCTCTGCAAGCCCTGCCGCGAGGGCCGCGACAACCTGTGCGAACATGTCGGCGGCGTGCACGGTTTCCATCTCGACGGCTTCGCGCAGGAGAAGGTGAACCTTCCCGCCCGCCTGCTGGTGCCCGCACCGCCCGGCGTCGACGCGGTCGGCGCGGCGCTCGCGCCCGTCACCTTCGGGACGGTCGAGCACATGCTGTTCGACAACGCGAAGCTCGAACCCGGCGAGACGATCCTCGTCCATGCCGGCGGCTCCGGCATCGGCACGGCGGCGATCCAGCTCGCCAAGAAGATCGGCTGCACCGTCATCACTACGGTCGGCTCGAACGACAAGATCGAGAAGGCGAAGGCCCTCGGCGCCGACCATGTCATCAACTACCGCGAGGACCGCTTCGAGGGCGTCGTGCGCAAGCTCACGAAGAAGAAGGGCGTCGATGTCGTCTTCGAGCATGTCGGCAAGGACACCTGGGCGGGCTCCATGCTCTGCCTCAAGCGGGGCGGGCGCCTCGTCACCTGCGGTTCCACCTCGGGCGTGTCGACCGACATGAACCTGATGATGCTCTTCCAGCAGCAATTGAAGCTCCTCGGCTCCTTCGGGTGCCGGATGGAGAACATGGCGGACGCCATGCAGAAGATGGCGCGCGGCCTCGTGCATCCGGTCATCGACACGGAAGTCACCTTCGACGGCATCGCGACGGCGCTGGAACGCATGGAATCGCGCCAGATCTTCGGCAAGATCGTCCTGAAGCTGGACTGATCCGGTGAGGATGGTCGTCACACGCCTCGTCCTGGCGCTCAGGAACGTCAAGCAATGGCTCGAGGCGCAGTTCGCCTTCGGCCTGCTCAATATCCTGAAGCTCCTTCCGGCGGACGGTGCGATCAATTTCGCCGACCGCGTGGCCCGCTGGATCGGCCCGAGGACGAAGCGCCACAAGCTGACGCTGACGAACCTGCGCAATGCCTTTCCCGAAAAATCCGATGCGGAGATCGAGGCCATCGCGCTCGATGCCTGGGGCAATATGGGCCGGCTTGCCGCCGAATACGTCTTCCTCGACAAGCTGTTCGATTTTGACCTGGAGAGAACGACGCCCGGCCGCATCGAGGTCTCCGGCATCCCGCTCTTCGTGGACCTGCGCGACAACCCGCGGCCCTTCATCGTCTTCACCGCCCATACCGGCAATTTCGAGCTTCTGCCGGTCGCCGGCGCCGCCTTCGGGCTGGACGTGACGGTGCTCTTCCGCCCGCCGAACAATCCCTACGTCGCCGACAAGGTGTTCGAGTTCCGCCGGGCGCGCATGGGCCAGCTCGTGCCGTCCCATGCCGGCTCCTCCTTCACGCTCGCGCGGAAGCTGGAGGCGGGCGGCCCGGTCGGCGTGCTGGTCGACCAGAAGTTCACCAAGGGCCTGCACACGAAGTTCTTCGGCCGCGACGTGCAGACCAACCCACTCCTTGCAAAGCTCGTGCGCCAGTTCAACTGCGAGGTCTATCCGGCCCGCTGCATCCGCCTGCCGGGCAACCGCTACCGGCTGGAACTGGAGCCGGCGATGGAGATTCCCCGCAGGGCGAACGGCTCCGTCGACGTCGAGGCGACGGCGCAGATGCTCAACGACAAGGTGGAGCAGTGGGTGCGGGAATATCCCGGCCAGTGGCTGTGGTATCACGACCGCTGGAACATCAAGCGCAGCCTTATTACTTGAGCGCTTATTGTTTCTTTCTTCCCCTTTCAATTCTGAATACGTTCATTTTGCCGAATTGTGCATATTCTGGCCAATTATGGGTTTGACATCCTCCCATTCGCTGTTACCATTTTGCTAATGTAAGCGCTTTGGGCAGCGGATCTGAGAGGGCGACAATCAAAGCCATATCCCGTTTCTGAACAGACTAAGTAATGTTGTTGTATGATTGCTGTAGGTTTCAGCAATTCAGGGAGCAAGAATTGAAAGCTCTTGTAGAGTTGTTCTGGTTTAAGTATTCGCAGCTCCAGCATGCCGTGAAGATCGGAAATGAAAAGCTCATTTCCATGCTGGACAGGGAAATCGAACCGGCCCTGACGGCCGTGTTGCAGAAGGAGGCGAGCGACGTCTCCGAACTCCGCTCCCAGTTCCAGTTCGTGGTGGATCTTCTCCGGGAAGAATCGGAAGACAGGGCCTGCGTGCTCCGCCAGGCGCACAATCTCAAGCTCCTGCTGGATCGCTATTTCGGCACCGACGAGGCCGCCCGGCCGTTCGGGCTCAACCAGCCGGACGGCGCGCGTCCCGCGGCCGCGCCGCGCATCGTCGAGGACGGGCTGCTCAACGAGGCGATCCTCGACAGCCTGCCGGACCGCGTCGCGGTCATCACCACGGATTACCGCTACCTCTATTCTAACCCGCTGAATGCGGAACGCTTCAGCGAGAAGCCCATCGACCTCGTGGGGCGCCATGTCGTCGAGTTCATCGGCGTGCAGCGTTTCGAAAGCCGCGTGAAGCGGCACCTGGATCGCTGCTTTGCCGGGGAGGTGGTCGAATACGACTACATTTCCTCGCGCCGGGGCAATGCCATGACCCGCTGCCGCATGACGCCGTGCATGTCCGCGGCCGGAAACGTGCTCGGCGCCATCCTCGTGCTCCAGGAGATGCTGGAGTCGCGCGATCCCATGGCGGCCTGACAGCCTATGGGGCGAGCCCGGCGCCGCGCAGCATGAACTGCTGCTCGAAGGCGATGTGGCGGCGGATCGATTCGAAGAAGCCGCGGAGCATGTAGCCCGCGGCTTCCGCGTTCACGGTGCCGTCGCCGCTGCCGAGCCGCGTCAGCGTATCGGTCAGCTCCTCCGCGAAGCATTCGTCCTCGACGTGCTCGAATTTCAGCCGGGCAATGGCCTCGGCGAGCTCCCCGGCGCCCGAGCCGTTGCCTTGCAGCATCGGGAACAGGGCCTCCTCCTCGTAGCGGTGGATGCCGTTGATGAGCGGGATCAGGGATTTGGCGGCGTAGATGCATTTCTGCCGGTTGATGTTCGCCGGCAGGCTGTCGGCGATCTCCTCCAGCGCCTGGCAGAGTGTCAGCTGGGCGTCATGGGCTTTCCTCAGCCAGTCGAGTGAGACGGCGTCCGTCGGGCGATCCGAAAGCAGCCGGGCGATGCCAGTGTAGTCCGTCATGTCGTGCTTCCTCGTTTGGGAAGAGCCGCGGGCGTTTCGACGCGCGGCTGCGTCAACCTGTCCTTTGATGCCGCCGGCTTCCGGTCCCCGCCTTGATCCATGTCAAGGATGCTTCCTCACGCATCTGCGAAGGCTCAGTCGAGCGTAATGGCCGATTCCGTACGGGAGCCGGTCGTTGCGGGAAATTGACGAGTTGGGGGATGCCAACGATGAAATATGCAACGGAAACGATTGTCCTGGCCGTGGGAGCGTTCATCGCGCTACTCGGCGCGGCCTTTGCCCAGGACAGGCTCTTCGAGGCCCACATGTGGGTCCTCTTCTTCGTGCTGCTGGGCAGCACGCTCTTCATGGTGCGGCGCATCTCCTTCGCGCCGGCCGCGGCGGCCGCGTCCTCGAAGGACGACGGCGGCTATTTCGACGAGGTCATCAAGTACGGCGTCATCGCGACGGTGTTCTGGGGCGTCGTCGGCTTCCTCGTGGGCGTCGTCGTGGCGCTCCAGCTGGCCTTCCCCGACCTCAACATCGAGCCCTGGCTGAACTTCGGCCGCACGCGCCCGCTGCACACCTCGGCGGTGATCTTCGCCTTCGGCGGCAACGCGCTGATCGCGACCTCCTTCTACGTCGTGCAGCGCACCTCGCGCGCGCGCCTCTTCGGCGGCAATCTCGGCTGGTTCGTGTTCTGGGGCTACCAGCTCTTCATCGTCATGGCCGCCACCGGCTACCTGCTCGGCATCACGCAGGGCAGGGAGTACGCCGAGCCCGAATGGTATGTCGACCTCTGGCTGACGATCGTCTGGGTGGCCTACCTCGTCGCCTTCCTCGGCACGATCATGACGCGCAAGGAACCGCACATCTACGTGGCGAACTGGTTCTTCCTGTCGTTCATCGTCACGATCGCCATGCTGCACGTCGTCAACAACCTGGCGATCCCGGTCTCCTTCCTCGGCGTCAAAAGCTATTCGGCCTTCGCCGGCGTGCAGGACGCGCTGACGCAATGGTGGTACGGCCACAACGCCGTGGGCTTCTTCCTGACGGCCGGCTTCCTCGGCATGATGTACTACTTCATCCCAAAGCAGGTGAACCGCCCGGTCTATTCCTACCGCCTGTCGATCATCCACTTCTGGGCGCTGATCTTCATGTACATCTGGGCAGGCCCCCACCACCTGCACTACACGGCGCTGCCGGACTGGGCGCAGACGCTCGGCATGGTCTTCTCGGTCATGCTCTGGATGCCCTCGTGGGGCGGCATGATCAACGGCCTGATGACGCTCTCGGGCGCCTGGGACAAGATCCGCACCGACCCGATCGTGCGCATGATGGTCATGGCCGTCGCCTTCTACGGCATGGCGACCTTCGAGGGCCCGATGATGTCGATCAAGTCGGTCAACTCGCTCAGCCACTACACGGACTGGACGATCGGCCACGTGCATTCGGGCGCGCTCGGCTGGAACGGCCTCATCACCTTCGGCGCGGTCTACTTCCTCGTTCCCAAGCTGTGGAACCGCGAGCGGCTCTACTCGATCCGCATGGTCAACTGGCACTTCTGGCTCGCCACGCTCGGCATCGTCGTCTACGCCGCCGTCATGTGGGTCGCCGGCATCCAGCAGGGCCTGATGTGGCGCGAATACGACGAGCAGGGCTTCCTGGTCTACTCGTTCGCCGAAACCGTCGCGGCCATGTTCCCCTACTACGTGCTGCGTGCCGTCGGCGGCGGGCTGTTCCTCCTGGGGGCTCTCATCATGGCCTACAACGTGACCATGACAATCCTCGGCTACCAGCGTGACGAGGCCCCGATCCCGGGCGCCGCGCCCGCGCTCCAGCCGGCCGAATAGGAGGGGACACGATGTCCATTCTTGATAAACACGCCATCCTCGAGCGCAACGCGACGCTTCTGCTCGTCGGCTCGCTCTTCGTGGTCACCATCGGCGGCATCGTCGAGATCGCCCCGCTCTTCTACCTGGAAAACACCATCGAGAAGGTGGAGGGCATGCGGCCTTATTCGCCGCTGGAGCTCGCCGGCCGCGACATCTACGTCCGCGAGGGCTGCTACGTCTGTCACAGCCAGATGATCCGGCCGTTCCGCGACGAGGTGGAGCGCTACGGGCATTATTCGCTCGCCGCGGAATCGATGTACGACCATCCGTTCCAGTGGGGCTCGAAGCGCACGGGGCCAGACCTTGCCCGCGTCGGCGACCGCTACTCGAACGAGTGGCACGTCCAGCACCTGATCGAGCCGCGCTCGGTCGTGCCGGAATCGGTGATGCCGAGCTACGCCTTCCTTAAGGAGACGCCGCTGGAGGTGAAGAACGTTTCCATGCACTTGACCGCCAACCGCGGCGTCGGCGTGCCCTACAGCGACGAGATGATCGCCAATGCCGAAGCCGACCTGAAGGCGCAGGCCGACCCGAACGCCGACACGTCCGGCGTCGAGGCCCGCTATCCGAAGGCCAAGCTCGGCGACTTCGACGGCGATCCGGCCAAGCTCACCGAAATGGACGCGCTCGTCGCCTACCTGCAGATGCTCGGCACGCTGGTGGACTTCTCCACCTACGACGACGCAGCCGGCTACCGCTGAGGAGGATCTCATGGAAACCTATACCGCCATGCGCCACTTCGCCGACAGCTGGGGGCTGCTTGCCATGACGCTGTTCTTCCTGGCCGTCGTCCTCTTCACCCTTCGCCCCGGCGCCCGCAAGGCCGCCGAACGGGCCGCCGAAATCCCTCTCAAGGAGGACTGATCATGGCCGAGAAGCATATTGACGAGATCTCGGGCGTCGAAACCACCGGCCACGAGTGGGACGGCATCAAGGAGCTGAACAACCCGATGCCGCGCTGGTGGGTCTGGACGTTCTACGCCACGATCCTCTGGGCGATCGGCTACACGATCGCTTTCCCGGCCTGGCCGATGATCTCGGATGCGACGAAGGGCATGCTCGGCTGGTCGAGCCGTGCCAATGTCGCGACCGAGCTGGCCAGCGCCAAGGAAGCGCAGGCCGGCTTCGTCGACCAGATCGCCAGGTCGTCCCTCCAGGAGATCATGGCCGATCCGCAGCTCTCGCAGTTCGCCATTGCGGGCGGCGCCTCGGCCTTCAAGGTCAACTGTGCACAGTGCCACGGCTCGGGCGCGGCCGGCTTCCCCGGCTTTCCGAACCTCAACGACGACGACTGGGTCTGGGGCGGCACGGTGGACGACATCTACCAGACCATCGCCCACGGCATCCGCCATCCGGGCGATGACGAGACCCGCATCGGGGAGATGCCCGCCTATGGCGACATCCTGCAGCCCGAGGAGATCAAGCAGGTCGCAGCCTATGTCGTCAGCCTGACCGGCACGCCGTCGGATGGCGCCCTGGTCGAGCCCGGCAGGCAGATCTTCGCGGACAACTGCGCCGCCTGCCACGGCGAGGACGCCAAGGGCAACCGCGAGATGGGCGCCCCGAACCTTGCCGACGCCATCTGGCTGAAGGGCGAGGGCGAGGCGGCCATCGCCGCCCAGGTCCGCTCGCCCAAGCACGGCGTCATGCCCGCCTGGCTGCCCCGCCTCGGCGACCCGGCCGTCAAGCAGCTCGCGATCTTCGTGCACTCGCTCGGCGGCGGCGAATAGGGGCGGCAGCTCCGGACAGGAAGGCCGCGGGAAACCGCGGCCTATTCCTTAGGCGACCACCATGTTCCGCCCCATCGCCTTCGCGCGGTAGAGGTTGCGGTCGGAAGCCGCGAGCGCTTCCAGCGGATCGAAGCGAGGCGGGCAATGAAAGGCGCCGATGCTGACGCCGAGCGCGATGCGCACGCCCGCCGGCGTGCGCAGGTCGACGGCCTTGACCGCCTCCCGGATCGTCTGGGAGTGGTCGAGCATGCGTTCCGGCGTGGCTTCGTGCAGGAAGACGGCGAATTCCTCGCCGCCCAGTCGTCCGACGAGGTCGTCTTGCGAGGCCAGTTCGCAAAGCAGGGCGCCGACGAGGCTCAGGGCTTCGTCGCCCGCCGCGTGGCCGAAGCGGTCGTTCACCGACTTGAAGTGGTCGAGATCGAGGAAGAGCAGGCCGCCACGAACGCCGGCATCGCTCCGTGCGTCGAGCTCGGCCAGGAAGGCGGTGCGGTTGAGGACGCCGGTAAGCGCGTCCCGCCGGGCCTGCTGCTGCAGGCGGTCGTAGGCGGCGGCGAGCTTGTCCTTCGTCTCCGCCAGCGCCGCATTCGCCGCGCGCAGCTTCCCCGACTGGTAGAAATGCGCGAACGAGGCGGGGATCGAGATGGCGATGGGGCAGACGATCGTCATGACGAGGCCGGCGCCCGCCACCTTGCCGCCCATCAGGGGAACGAAGGCGAAGCTGATCAGGAGCGACGCCAGCGTGGAAAGCGCCCCGACCGCCAATGCCTTGCCTAGGATTTTGTACATGGAACGAGCCTGCGTCCTTTTGATCGCAGGCCCTGACTATGAGCGTCTGATTGAAAAAGCCTGAATTCCTTTGGTAAAAATCGTCCGGGCGATCAAATTGACGTTACGGAAGGCATTTTACCGGTCGGACCAGACGGCGAGCGCATAGCCGTCGGGGTCCGTGAACTGGAAGCGCCGGCCGCCGGGGAAGTCGAAGATCGGCTTGGCGATCGTTCCTCCCGCCTTCTCCACGCGGGCGAGGGCATCCTCCAGGTCGTCCGCGAAGAGGATGACGAGCGGCCCGCCATCGGCGTTGACCGGCGCGAGGGTGGTGAAGCCGCCGGTGAGCCGGCCGTCTTGGAACTCGCAATATTGCGGGCCGTAATCCTTGAAGGTCCAGCCGAACGCGCCGCCATAGAAGGCCTTGCTTCTTTCGATGTCCGCGACGTTGAACTCGATATAGTCGATCTTGCGGTCCGCGCCCTTGCTGCTCATCGTGCCGTCTCCCGTTCTTCCATCAGCCTTGCCAGCGCGTCGAGGTCGCGCGCGATGTGGGCGGCATCCTTCTCGAAGGCCGCGTCGTCCGTGCCGGGCTGCCGCAGCAGCGTGAACATCACCTCCGCCCCGTCGCCGTTCGGCACGATGCGCAGCGCGTTTTCCACGACGAGGCCGGTTTCCATCGTCACGGAATGGTCGATGACGCCGAATTCGTTGAGAGGAGCAAAGCGCACGCGCACGCTGCCGACCGGGCCGCCGTCGGCGATCCATTCGTCGCCGTCCCGCGTGAAGCCGGATGCGAGGCCGCAGGCCCAGAGCGCCATGTTTTCCGGCTTTGCGGCAAAAGCATAGACCGTGCGCCAGTCGCGCTGGATGGTCCGGTGGATGATGCGGGCGGGCATGGTCGTCATCGGTCGTTCCCTTTCTTCGGGCGACCATACGCGATCCGGCGGCGATGTCTTGAACGAAACGGACAATCAGCCGCGGATCTGCCGCAGGATCTCTCCGGGCGTCAGGCTGGTCAGCGCCAGCACGTCCCGGTTCATGTGCGCCTGGTCGGCAAAACCCGCCTCGGCCGCAAGCACGGCGAGGGGAGCCGTGCCGCCGGCGATCCGGCCGAGCAGCTTTTGCAGCCTGAGGACGCGGCCGAGCGTCTTCGGGCCGTAGCCGAATTCCGCGACGCTGATTCGCCTCAAGGTACGTTCCGTCACGCCGATCTCGGCGGCGATCGTTTCCGCAGGCAGGCGCGCGCTCAGCGCGTGCAGCGCCGTGGCAGCGGGGCGGATCGCCGGCAGGTCCCGCGCCTTCGCAGCAAAAAGCTCCTGAAGAAGCCGCAGGCGCTCCAGCGGGCCGTTTGCCGCACGGAGGCGTTCGTGGCCGGCGTTCATGCCGCCCGGCCGAATGTCTTCAAGGGCGATGATCCGGCCGGTGAGGGCGTCGAGGTCGCAGCGCAGCAGGTGGCGGGCGGCGCCCGGCCGGAAGCGCAGGCCGAGGATCGTCTCGCCGGGGCGCAGCGCGGGGAACGCCGCCGTCCGGTCCGGCCCGGCGACGAGGAAGCCGTGCTCGGTCCACAGCAGGTCGACGCAGCCGTCCGGCACGACCGCGATGCGCGCGGCCGGCTCGCTTTCCGGCGCGCGATGCATCCAGGCGCAGCGGACCGCGGGGCAAAGCGCCTCGGAAACGGCGAATTCGCGGTAGTCGCCATAGTGTTTCGCCAGGATCGTGCCTGTCATCGTGTCCTCTCCGTGCGGCAACCCGCCACGCCATTCGATGCGCAAAACTTGACGTAGATCAACGATAGCGGCCCTTGTTGGCGTCATTGTGCCGGCACAACGACAGGTGCGGCCGATCCACATGCAGCAGAATACCACCACGATCTACAATTCCGTCGAGCGCCACGAGGCGGAGCCCGTCAATTCGGCGAAGGTGCGCAAGCCGCTCTACGAGAAGCGCAAGAAGATCTTCCCGAAGCGCGCGGAAGGCCGGTTCCGGCAGTTCAAGTGGCTGGTGATGCTCATCACGCTCGGAATCTACTACCTGACGCCGTGGATCAGATGGGATCGCGGCCCGCATGCGCCGGACCAGGCCGTGCTCGTCGATCTTGCCGGCCGGCGGTTCTATTTCTTCTTCATCGAGATCTGGCCGCAGGAATTCTTCTTCGTCGCGGGCCTGCTCGTCATGGCGGGCTTCGGGCTCTTCCTCGTCACCTCGGCGGTCGGGCGCGCCTGGTGCGGCTATGCCTGCCCGCAGACCGTCTGGGTCGACCTCTTCCTCGTCGTGGAGCGGGCGATCGAGGGCGACCGCAATGCGCGCATCAAGCTCGACGCCGGTCCCTGGACGCTCGACAAGGTGTGGAAGCGCGTCAGCAAGCACGCGGTCTGGCTCATGATCGCGGTCGCCACCGGCGGCGCATGGATCTTCTACTTCGCCGATGCGCCGACGCTACTCGTCAATTTCGTGACGCTGCAGGCCCCGCCGGTCGCCTACATGACCGTCGCGATCCTGACGGCCACGACCTATGTGCTGGGCGGGCTGATGCGCGAGCAGGTCTGCACCTACATGTGTCCCTGGCCGCGCATCCAGGCGGCGATGCTCGACGAAAGCTCGCTGGTCGTCACCTACAACGACTGGCGCGGCGAGCCGCGCACGCGCCACGCCAAGAAGGCGATCGCCGCCGGCGAGAGCGTCGGGGACTGCGTCGACTGCAACGCCTGCGTCGTCGTCTGTCCCATGGGCATCGACATCCGCGACGGCCAGCAGATGGAATGCATCACCTGCGCGCTCTGCATCGATGCCTGCGACAACGTGATGGACAAGCTCGGCAAGGAACGGGGGCTGATCGCCTATGCCACGCTCTCCGACTATTCGGCCAACATGGCGCTCGCGACGGCCGGCGGCACCACGGCGATCGACCCGAAGCGCGTGCGCGATGCCGATGGCCGCTTCGACGGGAAGATCCGGCATTTCGACTGGCGCATCATCTTCCGCCCGCGCACGCTGCTCTATTTCGGCGTCTGGTCGCTGGCGGGGCTGGCGCTCGTCTTCGCGCTGCTTTCCCGCGACCGGCTGGACCTCAACGTCATCCACGACCGCAACCCGCAGTTCGTCGTCGAATCGGACGGCTCGATCCGCAACGGCTATGCCGTGAAGCTGCTCAACATGATCCCCGAGCCGCGCGTCATCACCGTCTCCATCGAGGGCATGCCGGGCGCCACGATGAAGGTCGCAGGCCATGACGGCACGGACGGGCGCAGCGTCGACGTGCCGGTCGATCCGGACAAGGTGACGGCGCTGCGCGTCTTCGTCACGCTGCCGAAGGATCGCCTTGCCGAGGCGGCCGAAGGCTTCCGGATCATCGCCGAGGACCGGCAGGGCCACGAGCGCGACGTCTATTCCGCCAACTTCAACACACCGGGAGCAAAGTGATGGGCATGGAGCGCAAGCAGCAGGGTTTCGTCTTCACCGGCTGGCACATGGCGGGCGTCATGGTGCTGTTCTTCGGAACGATCATCACCGTCAATCTCATCATGGCCTGGAACGCCTCGCACAGCTGGAGCGGCCTCGTGGTGCAGAACACCTATGTCGCCAGCCAGCAGTTCAACGGCAAGGTGGCGGAGGCGAAGGCGCTCGCCGCGAGCGGCATCGAGGGCAGCCTTGCCATCGAGGACGGCCGCATCGCCTATCGCATCGCCGATGCCAAGGGCGCGCCGCTCGCCGCAGATGACGTCTCGGCAGTCTTCAAGCGCCCGGTGGACGAGCGCAAGGATTTCACGCTCGTGCTGGAACCGGCGGGGCAGGGGCTCTTCGTCGCCGAGCGCGCCGTGCCGGCCGGCCAGTGGGTGGTCGACATCAGCACCAGGCGGGACGGCGAGCGGGTCTTCCACCAGACCGTCCGCACGGTGGTCGCGGGAGGGGCGAAATGAGCTGCTGCGCACCCGGCACGGAAGGCGCCGCCGAGATGCAGCACCCGCTGCCGTCCTCGGAGGAACTGATGCTCGCCAGCCGTCCGGTCGGCGAGGGGCTGCGCCAGAGCGACCTCAGCGTGCCCGGCGTCCATTGCGGCACCTGCATCACCACCGTCGAGGGCGCGCTGAACGCGCTGCCGGAGGTGGTGCGTTCGCGCGTCAACCTCTCCACCCGCCGCGTCTCGGTGGTCTGGAAGGAAGAGGTCGAGGGCCGTCGAACCGATCCGCAGGCGATAGCCGCCGCGATCCGCGCCACCGGCTACGACGCGCACCTCTTCTCGCTCGCGGCCGAGGGTGACGACGTGCTGCGCAACCAGCTCATCCGCGCCGTCGCCGTCTCGGGCTTCGCCGCCACGAACATCATGCTGCTGTCGGTTTCGGTCTGGTCGGGGGCTGAGGCGGCGACGCGCGACCTCTTCCACTGGATCTCCGCCTTCATCGCCGGCCCGACGCTGGTCTATGCCGGCCGCTTCTTCTACCGGTCGGCCTGGAACGCGATCCGCCACGGCCGCACCAACATGGACGTGCCGATCGCCCTCGCCATCACGCTGTCCTATGCCGTGTCGCTCTGGGAGACGCTGCACAGCGCCGAGCACGCCTGGTTCGACGCGACGGTGAGCCTCCTCTTCTTCCTTTTGATCGGCCGCACGCTCGACCACGTCATGCGCGACCGCGCCCGCTCAGCCATCACCGGGCTCGCGCGCCTTTCGCCGCGCGGCGCCATGGTGGTGCGGCCGGACGGCACGCGCGACTACCGGCCCGTCGAGGAGATCGCCGTCGGCGAGCATCTTTCCATCGCCGCCGGCGAGCGCATCCCCGTCGACTGCCGCGTGCTCTCCGGCGCGAGCGACGTCGACCGCTCCATCGTCAACGGCGAGAGCGACCCGATCGCCGCAGGCCCCGGCACGCGGCTCGAAGCCGGCGCGATGAACCTCACCGGCTCGCTCACGGTCGAGGCCGTTGCGACCGCGCGCGACTCGTTCCTGTCGGAGGTCATCGGGCTCATGGAGGCGGCCGAGGGAGGAAGGGCGCGCTACCGCCGTATCGCCGACCGGGCGGCGCAGGTCTATTCGCCGGCCGTGCACCTCCTGGCGCTCGTCTCCTTCCTCGGCTGGGGCCTTTACGACGGCGACTGGAAGCATGCCATGCTCGTCGCCATCGCCGTGCTGATCATCACCTGCCCCTGCGCGCTCGGCCTTGCCGTGCCCGTCGTGCAGGTCGTCGCGGCGGGCCGGCTCTTTGCCGGCGGCGTCATGGTGAAGGACGGCTCGGCGATGGAGCGCCTTGCCGAGATCGACACCGCCGTCTTCGACAAGACCGGCACGCTGACGCTCGGAAAGCCGCGCCTCGTCGGCGGGGAGAAGGCCGATCGCGCGCATCTGGCGCTTGCCGCCGCGCTCGCCGTCCATTCGCGCCACCCGCTTTCGGTGGCGCTGGCCGGCGCCAATGCGGGCCCGGTGCCTGTCATCGAAACGGTGACGGAGGTCGCCGGCGGCGGCCTCGAAGCCGTCACGCCGCAGGGCGTGCTCCGCCTCGGCAACCGCGCCTTCGCCTGCGGCAAGGCGCCGGCGGGTGAGGAGGAGCACGGGCTGTCGGAGGTCGTGCTGTCGCGCGACGGTGTGGTGCTGGAAACCTTCCGCTTCGAGGATGCGCTGCGCACCGGCGCCGCCGAGGCCGTCGCCGCGCTGAGGCGCGACGGTATCGCGATGGCGATCCTCTCCGGCGACCGCGCCCCCGCCGTCTCCCGCATCGCCGGCCTGCTCGGCATCGGCCGCTGGCGCGCCGCGCTTTCGCCGCGGGAAAAGACGGAGGCCGTCGCCGAGCGCGCCGCCGGCGGACACCGCGTCCTCATGGTCGGCGACGGCATCAACGACGCGCCGGCGCTCGCCGCCGCCCATGTCTCCATCGCGCCCGCGACGGCGGCCGATGTCGGGCGGCAGGCGGCGGATTTCGTCTTCCTGCACGAAAGCCTCGAAGCCGTGCCCTTCGCCTACGAGACCGCGCGCCGCGCCGGCCGCCTCATCCGGGAGAATTTCGCGCTCGCCATCGGCTACAACGTCATCGCCGTGCCGATCGCCATCCTCGGCCACGCGACGCCGCTGATCGCCGCCATCGCCATGTCCACATCCTCGATCATCGTGGTGGTGAACTCGCTTCGCCTGCGCGGAAGACTGCCGGCCTTCGCGGTGCGCGCGGCGGACGAGGCCCGCCCGGTCAAGCTCATGGTGCAAGCCGCATGAACACGCTGATCTTCCTCATCCCCATCGCGCTCTTCCTCGGCGGGCTCGGCCTTGCCGCCTTCCTCTGGTCGCTGAAGAGCGGCCAGTACGACGACGTGGAAGGCGCGGCCTGGCGTGTGCTCGACGACGGCGACGACAAGCCGGGGCGCTGATTTCGAGCGGTTCTAAAAACACTGTCCGAACAAACAATTGCTTGTCGTAAATCGATTTGAATGCCAAAACACCTCCGCTGGAGTTGAACTCCTCACTCTCTTTTTGCGCGGCGTTTCCGGCACGGGTCCGGCAAGAATCCCCCGCCGCGCCATCCTACGGAGGTATGAACGTGGCACAGGCGGAAATCGGGCTTATCGGTCTCGGCGTGATGGGATCGAACCTCGCGCTCAACATTGCCGAGAAGGGCAACAAGATCGCGGTCTTCAACCGCACGGTGGCGCGCACGAAGGAATTCTACGAGGAGGCCGGCGACCTGAAGGACCGGATCGTGCCCTGCGACACGATCGAGGAATTCGTCGCCGCCATCCGCCCGCCGCGGCCGATCATCATCATGATCCAGGCGGGTGCCGCGGTCGACCAGCAGATGGAGCTGCTGCGTCCCCATCTCGAAAAGAACGACATCATGATCGACGCCGGCAACGCGAACTTCCGCGACACGATGCGCCGCTTCGATGCGCTGAAGGACAGCGGCCTCACCTTCATCGGCATGGGCGTTTCCGGCGGCGAGGAGGGCGCGCGCCACGGCCCGTCCATCATGGTCGGCGGCACGGAAGACTCCTGGAAGCGCGTCGAGAAGGTGCTGACCTCGATCGCCGCCAAGTACAGGGACGAGCCCTGCGTCGCCTGGCTCGGCGAGAACGGCGCGGGTCACTTCGTCAAGACCATCCACAACGGCATCGAATATGCCGACATGCAGATGATCGCCGAGATCTACGGCATCCTGCGCGACGGCCTGAAGATGAGCGCGTCCGAGATCGGCGACGTCTTCGCCGAATGGAACAAGGGGCGCCTTGAATCCTACCTCATCGAGATCACCGCGAAGGTTCTCGCCGCCAGGGACCCGATCGGCGGCGGCCCGGTCGTCGACGTGATCCTCGACAAGGCCGGCCAGAAGGGCACGGGAAAATGGTCGGCCATCGAGGCGCAGAACATGGGCGTGCCGGCGACCGGCATCGAGGCCGCCGTCGCGGCCCGCTCCATCTCCTCCTTCAAGGCCGAGCGCGAGGCGGCGGAGAAGATCCTCGGCCTGCCGGACGTCCCGCCGCTCCAGGTTTCCGACAGGGCCGCCTTCATCAAGGACCTCGAAAGCGCGCTGCTCGCCGGCAAGATCGGCGCCTATGCGCAGGGCTTCGCCGTGATGGCGGCCGCCTCGAAGGAATATAACTGGAACCTGCCGATGCCGACGATCGCCAAGATCTGGCGCGCCGGCTGCATCATCCGCTCGCAGTTCCTCGACGAGATCACCAGCGCCTTCACCAAGGCGCCGGACGCGGCGAACCTCATCGTCACCCCGGCCTTCGCCGCCATGGTGAAGGAAACCGATGGCGCTCTGCGCCGCGTCGTCTCGGCCGCCGCGCTCCACGGCCTGCCGGCTCCCGCGCTCGCCTCGGCGCTCGGCTATTTCGACAGCTACCGCCGCGCCCGCGGCACGGCGAACGTCATCCAGGCCCAGCGCGACTTCTTCGGCGCCCACGGCTTCGACCGCGTGGACGGCGCCGACAGCCATCATGGGCCGTGGGGCTCGGGGCTGAACGGCTGAGGTTCGGCGGAAGGCTGAATTTCAAAGGCCCGGTTGCAAGACCGGGCCTCTTGTGTTTGGAGGGTTTATTTCGGCGTGGCGTGTGGATCCTCGGGTCAAGCCCGAGGATGACGAAAGAAGAGAAGGGCGTGCAAGACAACGCCTTCCCAGCATGCCGCACCGTTCAAGGGGCGGGAAAACCTCTGCCTCCCCTCCGTCATCCTCGGGCTTGTGTGGAAGAAGTGTGGTTTACTGGATGCACCGGCCGGGATGCGCATCCCGGCCGGT
>NZ_JBJIEP010000023.1:0-90874 GCF_046557955.1 Shinella agrisoli
AAAGCAACCGCCGCCAGAAGCGAAGCCGCTCTCGTTCGATGGCCGCGTTATAAGCCCACCCAATCCAACTCGTCAACAGGGCATGTGACATTTTTTTGAAAATTTCTCGCAATGGCGCGTTTGCTTTTCATTTGTCAGGCGGACGCCATGGCTTTGCGGCACTTTTGGCACCGATCGACCGCCAAATGCCCCGATTGCCCTCAGATTTTCACAATCCCCGCCTCTAGAGGAGAACGACAGAATCGGCGTGATTTGACTCGCAGGGCCTCCTGCGTGCATCTTCCCGCGCTGAAAACGGAACTGGCGAGACAGGGCGAAGCGCATCGGCATGACCACCGACAGGAACATGATCCGATCCCTCGGCAACGAACCGCCGATCCTCGCCGACGGGCGAAAGGCGCCGGACCGCCGGGAAATCTCGCTCCGCTGGCTTTCCGGCACGTTCCTGACCGGCATCACGTCCTCCATCCTCATGGGCGTCGCGCTCTTTGCCGCCCTCGACGGCCGCCAGCAGCTCGCCATTCCGGCAGAGGCCTTCGCCGCACTCGGCGCGACCAGCCAGACGAGCAGGACCGGCGAGACCGCCAAGCGCGGCGAGCGGGTTCTCGAGCCGGCCATCGTCGCGAAACCTTCCGACAAGAAGATCATGGAAATCTCCACCATGATCCATGACGGCGAGAAGGAAGTGGTGCGCCGCCAGCCCTTCGCCCATGTCAAGATGGCCCTTGCGGCCAATCACGCGACGAGCGAGGACTATCCGCGCTTCGACCCGCTCGCGATCTTCTCGACGAACGGCAAGGACGCCGCGCCGGCCTCACGCATGGGCACCATCTACGGTTCGGACGTCGAATCGGAAGTCGCGCTGCAGACCGATGCCTTTCCGACCGGCGGCTCGGCGCTCGACTATGCCGACCAGATGTCGATCGAGGAGGTCGAGGAGAATGTGCGCACCAACGGTTCGGTGCTGACGGACGGCAGCACGCAGGTCGCCTCGCTCTACTATGTCGATCCGCAGCGCTTCGCCTCGGATTCCTCCGACCTGGACCTGCTGGGGCTGACGGCCCGAATCGTCGAGGAGAACATGAGCGTGTCGACCTTCGACACGCTGACCCCGGACGACACCGAATATGCCGACGACGTGATTCCCGTACGCCGCGCCGCCGACATCGATCAGATCATGACGGCCTCCGGCTATACCAAGGCCCAGGCAGACGATCTCTCCGCCTATCTCGAACGCCAGCTCGGCCGCAAGCAGCTTGCCGAGGGCGACGTGCTGCGCATCTGCATCTCGCAAAAGGGCAAGGAAGCGAGCATCGTGCGTGCCAGCATCTATTCGCGCGGCCGCCACGTGGTGACAGCGGCGCTCGACGACAGCGGCCGTTTCGTCCGCGGCGCGGAACCACCGGTGCTCGACGCCGTTGCGACCGCCTTCGACAACGACGACCGGCCGACCATCATTGCCGGGCGCGACCTGCCGCGCGTCTATGACGGCATCTATCGCGCGGCGCTCTCATACGGCATGGGTCAGGACATGACGGCCGAGATCATTCGCATCCTCGCCAGCAATGTCGATTTCCAGGCGCAGCTTCGTCCCACAGATTCGCTGGAGGCCTTCTTCTCCGTCACCAGCGAGAACGGCACGGCGACGGAGGATTCGGAGATCCTCTTCCTCGACGCCAAGTTCGGCGACACGGAGACCCGCGTCTACCGCTTCCAGAATCCGGAAGACGGTTCCGTCGACTACTACGACAAGGACGGCAAGAGCATCCGGCAGTTCCTGCTGCGCAATCCCGTTCCGAACGGCATCTTCCGCTCCGGCTTCGGCATGCGGCGCCATCCGATCCTCGGTTTCTCGCGCATGCATACCGGCGTCGACTGGGCGGCGCCGCGCGGCACGCCGATCATCGCCGCCGGCAACGGCGTCGTGGAGAAGGCCGGCTGGGACTCGGGCGGCTACGGCAATCAGACGCTGATCCGCCATGCCAACGGCTATGTCTCCTCCTACAACCACCAGAATGCCATCGCCAAGGGAATCAAGCCCGGCGTCAAGGTCCGCCAGGGTCAGGTCATCGGCTATGTCGGCTCCACCGGCCTGTCGACAGGCCCGCACCTGCACTACGAACTGATCGTCAACGGCAACAAGGTGGATGCGCTGAAAATCCGCCTGCCCGGCGGCAAGTCGCTGGAGGGCAAGGCCCTTGCCCAGTTCGAGGTCGAGCGCAAGCGCATCGACGATCTGCTCGGACGCGGCGGCAACCCGACGGAAGTCGCCGAAACGCACTGAGCGCCGCGCGGTCCCAACGGACGCGGAAAAGATATTTCGACGCAAGAAGCGCGGGCCGGAGCCCGCGCTTCGTTCGTTCATCACAGGAAAGCCGATCAGGCAGCCTTGTTCACCGCCACATTGCGCGGCGAGAAGAGCAGCCGGTCGGAGCCGGCGGTCACCTTGACGGTGGCGCCGTCCGGTATGTCGCCGGACAGGATCTTTTCCGCCAGCGGATCCTGCAAGTGCTTCTGGATCGCCCGCTTCAGGGGACGCGCACCATAGACCGGGTCGTACCCCTTCTCGGCCAGCCAGTGCACGGCTTCCTCGTCGAGATCGAGGACGATCTTGCGGTCGGCGAGCAGCTTGCGCAGGCGCTCCAGCTGGATATCGACGATGGCGCCCATTTCCGACCGCCTGAGGCGGTGGAACAGGATGATCTCGTCGATCCGGTTCAGGAACTCCGGCCGGAAAGATGCCTTGACGACATCCATCACCTGGTCGCGAACCGTATCGCTGTCCTCATTCTCGCCGAGCGCCGTCAGATATTCGGCACCGAGGTTCGAGGTCATGATGATCATCGTGTTGCGGAAGTCCACGGTGCGGCCCTGGCCATCGGTCAGGCGGCCGTCGTCGAGGACCTGCAGCAGGACATTGAAGACATCCGGATGCGCCTTCTCGATCTCGTCGAACAGCACGACCTGGTAGGGCCGGCGGCGGACGGATTCGGTGAGCGCGCCACCTTCCTCATAGCCGACATAGCCGGGGGGCGCACCGATCAGCCGGGCCACGGAGTGCTTCTCCATGTATTCCGACATGTCCATACGCTGGATCGCCGTCTCATCGTCGAAGAGGAAGCGGGCGAGTGCCTTGGTCAGCTCCGTCTTGCCGACGCCGGTGGGACCGAGGAAGATGAACGAGCCGATCGGCCGGTTCGGATCCTGCAGGCCGGCGCGCGCGCGGCGGACGGCGCGCGAAACCGCCTGGACGGCATCGCCCTGGCCGACGACCCACTTGCTGAGCTCATCCTCCATGCGCAAGAGCTTGTCGCGTTCGCCCTCCAGCATCTTGTCCACGGGAATGCCCGTCCAGCGGGACACCACGTGGGCGATGTTGTCGGCCGTCACGACTTCCTGCACCATCGGGTCGACGTCGCCGGCATCACGCGCCTCGGCGTCTTCCAGCTCCTTCTCGAGCTTCGGAATGATGCCGTAGGCAAGCTCGCCGGCACGCTGGAACTCGCCCTTGCGCTGGGCAATGGCCAGTTCGTTGCGCAATTCGTCGAGCTGGCGCTTGAGGTCGGCGGCGCGGCCGAGCTTCGATTTCTCCGCCTGCCAGCGTGCGGTGAGCGCGGCGGCTTCCTCTTCCAGCGCGGCAAGATCGATCTCGAGCTTTTCGAGCCTGTCCTGCGACGAGCGGTCGGTTTCCTTCTTCAAGGCCTCGCGTTCGATCTTCAGCTGGATGATGCGGCGATCGAGTTCGTCGAGCTCTTCCGGCTTGGAATCGACCTGCATGCGCAGCCGCGAGGCGGCTTCGTCCATCAGGTCGATCGCCTTGTCCGGCAGGAAGCGATCGGTGATGTAGCGGTTGGAGAGCGTCGCAGCGGCAACGAGGGCCGAGTCGGAGATCCGGACCTTGTGGTGCTGCTCGTACTTCTCCTTCAGGCCGCGCAGGATCGAGATCGTGTCCTCGACCGTCGGTTCGTCCACCATGACGGGCTGGAACCGGCGGGCAAGAGCGGCGTCCTTCTCGACATGCTTGCGGTACTCGTCGAGCGTGGTGGCGCCGACGCAGTGCAGCTCGCCGCGGGCAAGCGCAGGCTTCAGGAGGTTGGAGGCGTCCATCGCCCCGTCCGCCTTGCCGGCGCCGACCAGCGTGTGCATCTCGTCGATGAAGAGGATGATCTCGCCGTCTTCCGCCTGCACTTCGGCAAGCACGGCCTTGAGCCGTTCCTCGAATTCGCCGCGATACTTCGCGCCGGCGATCAGCGCGCCCATGTCGAGCGCCATCAGCTTCTTGTCCTTCAGGCTCTCCGGCACGTCGCCGTTGACGATGCGCAGCGCAAGGCCTTCGGCGATCGCCGTCTTGCCGACGCCGGGCTCGCCGATGAGGACCGGGTTGTTCTTCGTGCGACGGGACAGGACCTGGATCGTGCGGCGGATTTCGTCGTCACGGCCGATCACCGGGTCGAGCCGGCCTTCGCGCGCATCGGCCGTCAGGTCGCGGGCGAACTTCTTCAACGAGTCGAAACCCTGCTCCGCGCTTGCCGTATCGGCGGTGCGGCCCTTGCGGATGTCGTTGATGGCCTGGTTGAGCGTCGTCGGCGTCACGCCGGCCTTGGCCAGGATGTCGGCCGTCGCCGCGGACTTTTCGATCGCCAGCGCCAGCAGCAGGCGCTCGACGGTGACGAAGCTGTCGCCGGCCTTCTTCGCGGCGTCTTCGGCAGTCGAGAAAACCTTTGCGAGGGGCTGCGAGAGATAGACCTGTCCGTTGCCGCCCGTTACTTTCGGCAGCTTGGCGAGGGCGGCGTCATTGGCGATCCGCGCTTCGCGCGCGCTGCCACCGGCCCGCTCGATAAGGGACGCGGCCATGCCCTGCTCGTCATCGAGCAGCACTTTCAGAACGTGCTCGGGCGTGAACTGCGGATTGCCATCCGCAAGCGCCTTCGTCTGCGCGGATTGCAGGAACCCGCGAACGCGTTCGGAATATTTTTCAATGTTCATCATCTGCCTCCATAGCTCGGCCGGCCCTTCGAGGCACCGGTCGACGATTCAGGATAAGGCTCCCGTTAAGGCAAGCCCTTCGTGCATACGGCCCCTGTCTTGCGACCGGTCAACCGCCTGAAGCGAATATGGTGGAGGCATTTTCGGAATTAAAGGGAGCGAAAGGCGCGCCGAAAGACATTTTTCGGGCGGCTTGCCGAAACGCAAGAACCCGGCACAAGGCCGGGTTCTCCGAATGTCCGGGGCAGATGGACCGTTATTCCGAGGCAGCTTCGAGCGCAGGCGCTTCGCCGCTAGCCGGCGGGGCGTCTTCGCCCCCGGCTGCCTGGCCTTCGCCGCGGCGCGGACGGCGCGGGCGGGCGGTGTTGCGTCGGCGCGGGCTGCGCCCGGCAGCCGGCGTTGCGGCTTCCTCTTCGAGTGCGACTTCGGCCGGCGTGCCTTCGATCACCGGCTGCGGGCCGGAACCATCGACAACGACGGGCTGCTCGGCGGCGACGGCGGCAACGGGCGCCGGCTCTTCGACGGGCGTCGAATCGATCTCGTCCTGATCCCGGTCGTAGCCGTCACGGTCGTTGAAGTCGTGGCGGTCGGCATTGTCGGGACGGTCGTCACGCTGGAAACGGTCCTGCATCTGCGCCTGGGCGGCGGCAATGATGCGGTTGTAGTGCTCGGCGTGCTGGAGATAGTTTTCCGCCATGACGCGGTCGCCGGCGCTCTGGGCATCGCGGGCAAGCGCTGCGTATTTTTCGGCGATATGCTGGGCCGTACCCCTGATCTTCACGTCGGGACCCGAGCTGTCATAGGTCCGCGTCAGAGGGTTGCCGCCCTTGCGGTGGTTGTTGTTGTTATTGTTGTTATTGTTGTTGTTACGCCCGCGGCCGCGCTTGTTTTGCTGTCCTGGCCTCATATGTCACTCACCTAACGTATCGTGTATCGATGATTCATGTGTCTGCACGCCTGATCGGGACACGCCTGATCAAGCATCCTTACCCGCGGGCAAACCACGCCGGTCGGTGGTCCTGTCGCCGTAAGACGTCAAATTAACAGGTACCCGCACAGGGCAGTCTTCAACCCTAGCAACTCTTCGGAGAGAGCAACCCTCGCGATCGGGTCATGCAAAAGCAAATCGCTGTGCCATGACCTCTTGCCCAGTGCGTGGCCGCAACCTATCCCGCTTCCTTCACAATTCCAAGCCTTTTCTTTGCGGCTGCGGAATTTGCTGCATACGTGCAGCAAAATTTACACAGCTACGGCTTTCGTGAAGACTAGAACGCGATCGTTGCCGCCAAGATCCTGGACCGATTCGACGCGCGAAAAACCGTTCTCGCGCATGATCGCAGTGACCTCTTCCTTCTGATCGTAACCGATTTCGTAAGCCACCAGGCCATTTTCCCGAAGATGACCGCCCGCTCCGGCGGCGATGGCCCGATAGGCGTCAAGCCCGTCTCGTCCGCCATCCAGCGCCAGGATCGGATCGTAGAGCCGGACTTCGTCGTCCAGCGTTCCGATCACGGAGCGGACGATATAGGGCGGATTTGACACAATGATGTCGAAGACGCCGGTCACGGCTGCAAACCAGTCGCTTTCGACCGCCTCGAAGCGGTCTGCGACACCGTTCATATCGGCATTGCGCATTGCCGTTTCAAGGGCGCCCGCGGAAAGATCGGTTCCAACTCCAACCGCTCCGGGAACGAGATCGAGCAAGGCGAGGCAGATCGCGCCCGTTCCCGTGCCGAGGTCGAGAATGCGGCAGCAACCCGTTTCAGCGACAATCCGCCTCGCATGGGGCACGAGCGCATCGACGAGGATTTCCGTGTCCGGCCGCGGCTCCAGGGTTTCGGGCGAAAGGATGAGGTCGAGCCGCGAGAAGGCGCGGCGGCCGAGGATGCGGTGCACCGGCTCGTGCGCTGCCCGCCGGGCGAGCGCCCTGTCGATCGCCTTCACCTGCGCGTCGTCCAGCGGACGCGCGCCGTCCGTCACAGCGGCGGTCGGCGAAAGACCGAGGACCCCCGCTACCAGCACCCGCACATCCCCCGCGGCATCCGCAACGCCCGCCTCGGAAAGCCGGCGCCGCGCCGCGGCAAGCACCTCGGCGAGCGTCGTGCTCATGCCCGGCCCTGTTCGCCAAGCTGCGCCAGGAGGCCGGCCTGGTAGTCTGCAAGAAGCGCATCGACCACCTCGTCGATCTCGCCCTCCATCATCCGGTCGAGCTTGTAGAGCGTCAGGTTGATGCGGTGGTCCGTGACGCGGCCCTGCGGGAAATTGTAGGTGCGGATGCGCTCGGACCGGTCACCCGAGCCGACCTGGCTCTTGCGGTCGGCGGACCGTTCGCTGTCCGCGCGCTGGCGCTCCATGTCGTAGAGCCGCGAGCGCAGGATCTGCATCGCCTTCGCGCGGTTCTGATGCTGCGACTTTTCCGAGCTCGTCACGACGAGGCCGGTCGGCAGGTGCGTGATTCGCACGGCCGAGTCCGTTGTATTGACGTGCTGGCCGCCGGCACCGGACGAGCGCATCGTGTCGATGCGGATGTCTTCCGGGCGAATCTCGATATCGATCTCCTCGGCCTCCGGCAGCACGGCGACCGTCGCCGCGGAGGTATGGATGCGGCCGCTCGCCTCCGTTTCCGGCACGCGCTGGACGCGATGCACGCCCGATTCGAACTTCAGCTTGGCGAAGACGCCGCGGCCGGTGATCGTGGCGATGATTTCCTTGTAGCCCCCGGCCTCGCCCTCGCTCGCCGAAATGACGTCGACCTTCCAGCTATGGGCGGCCGCATAGCGCTCGTACATGCGGAAGAGATCGCCGGCAAACAGCGCCGCCTCGGAGCCGCCCGTGCCGGCGCGGATTTCGAGGATGGCGCTTTTCTCGTCGGCGGCATCCTTCGGGAGAAGCAGGATCTGCATCTCCTTTTCCAGGCCCTCCAGCCGCTCCTTCAGCTCCGGCAGCTCCATTTCCGCAAGATCGCGCATCTCACGGTCCGTCGCCTTGTCGGCAAGCAGCACTTCGAGGTCGGCGATCTCGCCGCTCACCTTCTGGTATTCGCGGATCTTCGTCACGACAGGCTGGAGCTCGGAATATTCCGAGGCGAGACGCACATAGGTCTCCGAATCCGGGCCCGCCGACATACGCGCCTCGATCTCGCCGAAGCGGCGTTCGAGTTCGCGCATCTTTTCAACGGGAAGCTTCGCCACCGTTCAAACTCCAGTCAAAGGTTCAAAGCGGAATGCCGTTCTCTGCCGCGAAGTCGGTGAGAATCTGGCGGATCGAAGCCGTCGGCTTCGTATCGTCGAGTGCCGGCATCAGCACCGATTCGAGCTTTCCGGCATCAAGCGACAGCAGCATGGACTTCACCGGGCCGATCGCCGCCGGCGACATCGAGACGGAGCGGAAACCGATGCCGAGCAGCGCCATTGCGGAAATCGGCTTGCTCGCCATCTCGCCGCAGAGCGTCACGGGTGTCTCGTTGCGTATCCCCGCGCGCACGATGTCGCGCAGGATGCGCAGGAACGGGCGGCCGAGCGTATCGAACCTGTCGGAAACCCTGGCGTTGCCGCGGTCGACCGCCATCGCGAACTGGAAGAGATCGTTCGAGCCGACGGAAACGAAATCGACCTCCGCCATCAGTTCATCCAGTTGCCAGAGCAGCGCCGGCACTTCGAGCATGGCGCCGAACTGCAGCTTCTTCGGCAATTGTTCGCCGAGCTTCGACTGGCGCTGGATCTCCTTCTGGAGAAGGTCACGGACCTCCTTCAGTTCGCCGACCTCCGTTACCATCGGCAGCATCAGCCGGAGGTCCGCGCCGGCCGTCGCCCGCAGCATGGCGCGAAGCTGGGTGCGCAGAAGGCCCGGCCGGTCGAGCGACAGGCGGATCGCACGCCAGCCGAGCGCCGGGTTCTCTTCCTCCGCCGCGCGGAAATAGGGCACGACCTTGTCGCCGCCGATGTCGAGCGTGCGGAAGGTCACGGGGCGCCCGCCCGCCTGCTTCAGCACGTTGCGGTAGAAAGCCTCCTGCTCTTCCGCCTTCGGCATGGTCGAGGCGATCATGAACTGGAGCTCGGTGCGGAAAAGGCCGATGCCGGACGCACCCGATTCGTTGAGATGGGGCAGGTCGACCAGAAGGCCGGCATTCATCTGGAGGTTGATCTCGCGGCCGTCCTTCGTCACCGGCTCGACGGCCCGCAGCGCGCGGTACTGCTCCTGCCGGCGGGCGCGGAAGCGCACCTTCTCCTCGTATGAGCGCTGGAGATCGGGCAGCGGCCGGAGATGCACCTTGGCATCATCGCCATCGACGATGATCGGGTCGCCGTTCTCCGCAAGCGCCACCGCACCGGCTGCCTGGCCGACAACCGGAATGCCCATGGCGCGCGCCACGATCACCACATGGCTGGTGACCGCACCTTCCTCGAGCACGAGGCCGCGCACGTTCTGGCGCGGATAGTCGAGCAGCTCGGCCGCGCCCATGGCACGCGCGACGACGATCGCATCGTTCGGGAAGCTGCTGGCGGAGAGCTTCGCGCCATAGCCGGTGAGCTGGCGCAGCAGGCGATTCGCAAGGTCGTCGAAATCGTGCATGCGCTCGCGCAGATACGGATCCGTCAGGCGGATCATGCGCGCCTTGGTCTCGCTCTGCACGCGCTCGACGGCCGCTTCCGCCGTCAGGCCGTTGCGGATCGCCTCTTCGAGCTTGCGCACCCAGCCACGATCATGGGCGAACATGCGGTAGGTTTCGAGCACTTCGCGGTGCTCGCCTTCCATCGACACCTCGCGGCGCGAGAGCATGTCGTCGATGGAAATGCGCAGGGAGCCGAGCGCTTCGGCAAGACGCCCGAGTTCGTGCTCGGAATCCTCGTTGAGCAGGTTGGTGACGACGATGCGCGGCTCATGCAGCACGACATAGCCGAGGCCGATGCCTTCGCCGAAGCTTGCCCCCTCGATGGCGACCGGGCGGGAAAGGTCGAGCTCGAGGCCGGGTTTGGTGAGCTTCTTGAGCTCGCCGGTCGCCACCATTTCCGCAATCACCATTGCCGTCGTTTCGAGCGCCTCCACCTCGTCCTCGCGGTAGGTGCGGCTCGCCTTGTTCTGCACGACAAGCACGCCGAGCGCCCTGCCGGTGCGCAAGATAGGAACGCCGAGGAAGGAGTGGTAGATCTCCTCGCCCGTTTCCGGCAGATAGGTGAAGGCGGGATGCGATTGCGCATCGGAGAGGTTCAGCGGCCGCGCGGAAGCCGCGATCGTACCAACGAGGCCCTGGCCCATCTTGAGCTGGGCGAGGTGGACGGCGCCGGGATTGAGACCTTCGGTCGCATAGAGTTCGAGAACGCCGTCGGAACGCAGCACATAGACCGAGCACACTTCCGCGACCATGTTCTGCGCGATCTGGCGCACGATCTGGTCAAGGCGCTCCTGCGGCTCGAGCGGCTCCGCCATGAGTTCGCGCAGCCGCTTGAGAAGAACGCGCGGACCCGCGGAGAGATCTCTCATCGCGTGGCGTCTCCCGAAAATGACGTTACTCCGCCGGCGCATGGCGGCGCCGGCGATCAAAGATCGGCGCCGAGTCGGCCGGTCCTTACTTCTTATCGAGACCGTAGACGGAATGCAAAGTCCGAACGGCGAGTTCGGCATACGGGCCATCGATCAGGATGGAAATCTTGATCTCGGAGGTGGTGATGGCCTTGATGTTGATGCCCTTCTCTGCAAGCGCGCGGAAGGCCGAGGCGGCGACCCCTGCATGGCTGCGCATGCCGATGCCGATGACCGAGACCTTCACCAGGCCCGTCTCATGCTGGATCACGTCGAAGCCCACCTGCTCCTTGGCGCCTTCGAGCACCTTGAGCGCCTTCTCCATGTCGCCGGAAGGAACCGTGAAGGTCATGTCGGTCTTCGAGCCGTCCTCGGAGATGTTCTGGACGATCATGTCGACATTGATATGGGCCTCGGCCAGCGGACCGAAGATCGCGGCCGAGACGCCCGGCCGGTCGGCGACGCGGCGGAGCGAGATCTGCGCTTCATCCTTGGCATAGGCGATGCCGGTTACGACTTCCTGTTCCACGATCTCATCCTCATCACAAATCAGCGTACCGGGCGGGTTCAGAAGATCGCCCATGCCCGGCGCATCGGGATCCTCGAAAGACGAGCGGACGAAGGTGCGCACCTTGTGCACCATGGCAAGCTCGACCGAGCGCACCTGCAGCACCTTGGCGCCGAGCGAGGCCATTTCGAGCATTTCCTCGAAGGCGATCTTCTTCAGGCGGCGCGCCTTCGGCTCGACGCGCGGGTCGGTCGTATAGACGCCGTCGACGTCGGTATAGATGTCGCAACGATCCGCCTTGACGGCCGCGGCGATGGCGACGGCCGAGGTGTCGGAACCGCCGCGGCCAAGGGTGGCGACGCGGTTGTCCGGGCCGAGGCCCTGGAAACCGGCGACGACGGCGACCTGGCCCTCGCCCATGCGGCGGATGATGTCCGTGCCGTCGATGTCGAGGATGCGGGCTGCACCGTGCGCATTGTCGGTCCTGATCGGGATCTGCCAGCCCTGCCAGGAGCGGGCATTGATGCCCATAGACTGGAGCGCGATGGCGAGAAGCCCGGAGGTCACCTGTTCGCCGGAAGCGACGACGGCATCATATTCGCGTGCGTCATAGAAGGGGGCGCTTGCGCCCGTCACCTTGGGCATGCCCTGTACCCAGGCGACGAGCTCGTTCGTCTTGCCGGACATGGCCGAGACGACGACGGCGACCTCGTGGCCGGCATCGACCTCGCGTTTCACATGGCGGGCCACATTGTGGATACGGTCGAGGTCAGCGACGGACGTTCCGCCGAATTTCATCACGATGCGTGCCATGGGTGTGTACCGCTATTCCAGAAGTTCGCGCGAGCGCGCGGGAGAAACCGCGGGGTCTCTTAGCGGAAGACCCCGCGCTGCGCAATGCATGGAATCCGGCAAAGGGTCCGGTCAGCGACCGCGGCTGATCCGGTAGACGAAGGCGGGCGGCACGTTGCGGAACGTGCCGCCGATCCTGACGGCCGAAAGACCGAGCCTATCGAGCACGACGCGCGGCACCGGGCAGCGAAGCCCGTAGGTGAACTGGTAGAGCGCCGCATCCTCGCCGAGCCGCGCGAAGGTGCCGGCAAGGATCGCATGGACCTTTCGCGGCCGCATCGAGAGCAGCGGCAGGCCGCTGATCGCCGCTCCCGCGGGCTCGGTACCGACACGCGCTACCCGCGCCGCATCGATGCAGGCGATCCTGGCCTTCGGGAAACGTTGCTGGAGGAGCGCGGCAAACTCCGCCCCTTTCTCCACGAGCACGATGTTCTCCTCCGCGACCCCACGCCGCAGCAGCGCCCGCGTGAAGACGCCGGTTCCCGGGCCGAGTTCGATGACCCGGCCGGTCGCCGGCCCGATCTCGCGCACGATGAGATCCGCCAGCGCCTTGCCGGAGGGCGTGATCGAGGCAACGCGCAGCGGATCGCGCATCCACGCACGGAAGAAATGGCAGGAGTCCATTGTCAACTCGGTCATTGCACGCGCTCCGCGCCGGATGGAAAGGTCAGGTGGGTCAGGTCTTCGGAGAGCCGCCACAGCCTCGCGGCAAGCGCCGGATCGGTCGCGGCCGGCAGCGGATGCACCAGCGTCGGCGCGCCGCGCATCTCGCGAAACCCGTCCGGACCGATGAACTCGCCGCCGCGAAGGCCTTCGGCCGTGGCCGCATAAAGCTGGTTGAGCACACCCTGCTCGGCATCCTGCGCCAGGAAACGGTTGCCGATCCGCAGGAAGAGGCGCAGCACGCCGGAGGTGGCATTGGTCTGGAGGTTGGTGTCGGAATAGCCGGGATGCGCCAGCACGCTGACGACCGGCAGGTGGGCAGCCTTCAGCCGGCGGTCGAGTTCCAGCGCGAAGAGCACATTGGCCAGCTTCGACTGGGCATAGAAGGCGATGCGGCCGTAGCTTCTCTCGCCCTTCAGGTCCTCGAAATGGATGCGGCCCCGGCGGTGCAGCTCGGAGCTCACGGTCACCACGCGCGCGCCCGGCGCGGCGCAAAGCAGCGGCAGCAGGCGCAGCGTCAGTGCGAAATGGGCAAGGTGGTTGACGCCGAACTGGGTCTCGTGCCCCTGCCGCGTGAACCCGAGGGGCGGCATCATGACACCGGCATTGTTGACGAGAAGATCGATCGGCCGGCTTTCGGCAAGCAGGGCTTCGGCGAAAGCCCCAACGTCGTCCAGGTCCGCGAGGTCCAGCCGCCGAAGCTCCACCGCGGCATCGGCGAGCTCGGCCCGGATGCGCGCCAGCGCCATCCGCCCCCTGCCCTCGTCGCGCGCGGTCATGATGACCCGGGCCCCTTTCCGCGCAAGCTCCCGCGCCGTCAGGAAGCCGAGGCCGCTGTTGGCGCCGGTGACGACGGCGCAGCGGCCCGTCTGGTCGGGCATCCGCGAAAGCGTCCATCGCTCCCGCCCTGTTGCGCCATCGGCGGTTGCCATGCCGTCTACACGCATTATGATACCCCGCATCAAATCTGAACAGTGTTTATATTGTGCTACCGCATAATCTTTACACTGTAAAGATGACAATCGTGCGAGGCCCGCGATGAATGAGAAAAAAACTGCCGAACGCGGCTATCACCATGGAGACCTGCGCGAGACGCTGATCCGCGCCGCCGACGATCTGCTCGCCGAACGCGGCCTCGAGGGTTTTACGCTGCGCGAAACCGCCCGCCGCGCCGGCGTTTCGCCGGCCGCCCCGTCGCATCATTTCGGCGGCACGGCCGGCCTGCTGACGGAGGTCGCCACGCTCGGCTACGGAGAGCTTGCCCGCCGGCTGGCCATCGCGGGCGACAGCGGCACGCCTGCCGAGCGTCTCAAGGCGCAGGGTATCGCCTATGTCCGCTTCGCCCTGGATTTTCCGGGGCGTTTCCACCTGATGTTCCGCCATGACATGCTGCTCGAAGGCCAGCCTTCATTGGAAGAGGCGGCCGGCGGGGCCTGGGATGCGCTCGAAAGGACGGTGCTCGCCCTGCGCGGACAGCCCGAGGGCACCGAGCTAGAAACGGAGGGCGAGGCCATGCTGATCGGCATATGGTCGACCGCGCACGGTTTCGCCCATCTGACGCTCGACAGGAAGCTTTCCCGCATCGGGGCTTGCGGCAGCGACACGGAAATGCTGGACAACCTGCTTCCCGCCATCATCGATACACTCTGGGTCAAGAAGCTCGGCTGAAACGAGAAGGCCCGCGCGCCTTTCGGCACGCGGGCAAAGGGGATCGGATGATGATGATGGCTGCGGGCGGCAAGCCGCCCGCCACCGTTTCGTCTACTGCTGCCAGCTCTTGACGAGTTCGTCGTAGTTGACGGTGAGGGGCTTTTCCTTCTCGTTCTCGACCTTGAGCTGCGGCGCCAGGTTGCCCTTCTCGACGGCATCCTTGTTCCAGTATTCGAGGTCGTGCTCTTCGGCGAGCTTCGGCCCCATGTCGCCCTGGACGCCGGCCCGCTCGAGACGTTCCAGCACCTTTTCCTGCTCGGCGCACAGCGAGTCCATGGCTTCCTGCGCGGTCTTCGCGCCGGATGCGGCATCGCCGATCGCCTGCCACCAGAGCTGGGCCAGCTTCGGATAGTCCGGAACGTTCGTGCCGGTCGGCGACCACTGCAGGCGGGCCGGCGAACGGTAGAACTCGACCAGGCCGCCGAGCTTCGGCGCGCGATCGGTGAAGGACTGGTGGTCCAGCGTGGACTGGCGGATGAAGGTGAGGCCGACATGGCTCTTCTTCACGTCCACGGTCTTGGAGGTCACGAACTGCGCATAGAGCCAGGCGGCCTTCGCGCGGTCGTCAGGGGTGGACTTCATCAGCGTCCAGGAACCGGCATCCTGGTAGCCGAGCTTCATGCCGTCCTTCCAGTAGACGCCGTGCGGGCTCGGGGCGAAGCGCCACTTCGGCGTGCCGTCTTCATTCACGACCGGCAGGCCTTCCTTCACGAAGTCAGCGGTGAACGCCGTATAGGTGAACATCTGCTGCGCGATCTCGCCCTGCGAGGGGACCGGGCCGGATTCGGAGAAGGTCATGCCCTGGGCGGCGGCCGGCGCATAGGCCTTCATCCAGTCGAGATACTTCTGGATGGCGTAGACCGAGGCCGGGCCGTTGGTATCGCCGCCACGGGCGACGCACGAGCCGACCGGACGCGAGTTCTCGTCGACCTTGATGCCCCATTCGTCGACCGGCTTGCCGTTCGGGATGCCCTTGTCGCCGTTGCCGGCCATCGACAGCCAGGCGTCGGTGAAGCGCCAGCCGAGCGACGGGTCCTTCTTGCCGTAGTCCATGTGGCCGTAGACCTTCTTGCCGTCGATCTCGCGGCCGGTGAAGAACTCGGCGATGTCCTCATAGGCCGACCAGTTGACCGGCACACCGAGGTCGTAGCCGTACTTCGCCTTGAAGTCCGCCTTGTTCTTCTCGTCGTTGAACCAGTCGTAGCGGAACCAGTAGAGGTTCGCGAACTGCTGGTCTGGAAGCTGGTAGAGCTTGCCGTCCGGCGCGGTCGTGAAGGACTTGCCGATGAAGTCGTCGATGTCGAGGTTCGGGTTGGTGACGTCCTTGCCTTCGTTGGCCATGAAGTCGGTCAGCGAACGGGCCTGCTGGTAGCGCCAGTGCGTGCCGATGAGGTCGGAGTCGTTGATGTAGGCGTCGTAGATGTTCTCGCCCGACTGCATCTGCGTCTGCAGCTTCTCGACGACGTCGCCTTCGCCGATGAGGTCGTGGGTGATCTTGATGCCGGTGATCGCGGAGAAGGCCGGCGCGAGCACCTTCGATTCGTATTCATGCGTGGTGATCGTCTCGGAGACGACCTTGATCTCCATGCCGGCGAACGGCTTGGCGGCGTCGATGAACCACTGCATCTCCGCTTCCTGGGCGGCGCGGTCGAGCGAGGACATGTCGCCGATCTCCGCATCCAGGAACTTCTTTGCAGCGTCCATGTCCGCGAAGGCGGAGCCGGTGAACGCCAGCAGCATGGCTGCCGTCGTCGTCAGAAGTTGCTTTCGCATTTTGATCCTCCCTTGGGGTTTTGCGATTGCCGTTTTGACTTCATGTGCGAAGGCCCCACAATTCTCCCAGGAGCCTCCATTCGATTTGCCTAGACGAAGCGGAATACGCCGATGGCGTAGACCACGGACAAGGCAAGAGCCCACCACAGGTTGGGACCGACGAGGCCCAGCCATGCGAGATGAATGAACGCCGAGCCGAGCAGCGACACGAAGAGCCGGTCGCCGCGGGTCGTCTCGAAGCGCAGGATGCCGACGCGCGGGGCGCCGCCCGGCCGGGCATATTCCCAGACCGCCATCAGCGCGATCAGCAGGAAGATCGTCAGGAAGAACATGGCCGTCGGGAACGACCAGGCCATCCAGCCGCCCGGTATGAGCGAGGCGAACCAGTCGCGCGCGCCGTCCTTCTCCGGGACCGACAGGACGAGGAAGCCGGCGGCGGCGGCATAGACGCCGAGCACGGCGGCAAGCGCCACGGGCCATCGGTTGTTGCGGTTTGCGACGGCGGCCATCAGACCCTCCCCAGGGCGAAGCCCTTGGCGATGTAGTTGCGGACGAAATAGATGACGAGCGCGCCGGGAATGATGGTCAGCACGCCCGCGGCGGCGAGCACGCCCCAGTCCATGCCCGAGGCCGAGACCGTGCGCGTCATCGTCGCGGCGATCGGCTTGGCATCCGTCGTCGTCAGCGTGCGGGCGATCAGGAGTTCCACCCAAGAGAACATGAAGCAGAAGAAGGCGGCCACCCCGATGCCGGACGCGATCAGCGGCACGAAGATCTTCGTGAAGAAGCGCGGGAACGAATAGCCGTCGATATAGGCGGTCTCGTCGATCTCCTTCGGCACGCCCGACATGAAGCCTTCGAGGATCCAGACGGCGAGCGGCACGTTGAACAGGCAGTGCGCGATGGCGACCGCGATATGCGTGTCGATCAGGCCGAAGGCCGAATAGAGCTGGAAGAAGGGCAGCGCGAAGACGGCCGGCGGCGCCATGCGGTTGGTGAGCAGCCAGAAGAACAGGTGCTTGTCGCCGAGGAAGCGGTAGCGCGAGAAGGCATAGGCCGCCGGCAGCGCGACGACGACCGAGATGACCGTGTTCAGCACCACATAGATGATCGAGTTGATATAGCCCGAATACCAGGCCGGATCGGTGAAGATGACGGCATAGTTCCGGAGCGTCGGCGTCTGCGGCCACAGCGAGAAGACGCCGGTGATCTCCGTGTTCGTCTTGAAGCTCATGTTGACGAGCCAGTAGATCGGCAGCATCAGGAAGACGATGTAGAGCGTTGGAACAAGCCAGGCGAGGCTGCGCCTGGAGCCGGCGCCGGCCCTGGTGCCGGCGTTGCTCGCGGCGCTCGTCCGAACGGTGCTTGCGGTGGTTGCCTGTGAGGTCATGGTTTCCTCCCTCACGCCTGCTCGTCGCTGCTGGTCATGACCGTGTAGAAGATCCACGAGAGCAGCAGGATGATCAGGAAGTAGATGATGGACATGGCCGCGGCCGGGCCGAGGTCGAACTGGCCGATCGCCATCTTGACGAGGTCGATCGACAGGAACGTCGTCGAGTTGCCGGGACCGCCGCCGGTGACGACGAAGGGCTCCGTGTAGATCATGAAGCTGTCCATGAAGCGTAAGAGGAAGGCGATGAGCAGCACGCGCTTCATCTTCGGCAGCTGGATGTAGCGGAACACCGCCCAGCGCGAGGCGCCGTCGATCTTGGCGGCCTGGTAATAGGCCTCCGGGATCGAGACGAGGCCGGCATAGCAGAGCAGCACGACGAGGCTCGTCCAGTGCCAGACGTCCATGACGATCAGCGTCACCCAGGCGTCGAAGACATTGTTGACGTAGTTGTAGTTGATGCCGAGCGAGTGCAGCACGCGGCCGAGCAGGCCGATGTCGACGCGGCCGAAGACCTGCCAGATCGTGCCGACGACATTCCACGGGATTAGCAGCGGCAGCGCCATGAGCACGAGGCAGACCGGCACGCCGATGCCCTTCTTCGGCATGTTGAGCGCGATCAGGATGCCGAGCGGAATCTCGATGGCGAGGATGATGGCGGAAAAGAGCAGGTTCCGGCCGAGCGCCTGCCAGAAGCGGTCGGATTCCAGAACGTCGGCGAACCAGTCGGTGCCGGCCCAGAAGAACTGGTTGTTGCCGAACGTGTCCTGCACCGAATAGTTCACCACCGTCATCAGCGGCACCACCGCCGAGAAGGCGACGAGCAGCAGCACCGGCAGGACCATGAACCAGGCCTTGTTGTTCCAGGTCTTGTTCATCGTCAGCCCTCCCTGCCGACACGCCAGCTGTCGGCGTAGATGTTGATGGCCGCGGGATCGAAGGTCACGCGCGGCTCGGCGGGAATTTCCCCGTCCTCCGGCACGACGATGGCGATCGGCCTGCCGGCGAATTCGGCGCGCACGATCTTCTGCCGGCCGATGTCCTCGACCTTGCTGATCGAGACCGGCATGCCGTCACGGGAAAGCGAGATGAATTCCGGACGGATGCCGAACTCGGTTTTCGCACCGGCCGCGATCTGCGGCTTGTAGTCAAGCGTAAGCGTCTGCTCACCAATCTTGATGTTGCTGCCGTCGATGGCGGCGGGCAAGAGGTTCATGCCGGGCGAGCCGATGAAATAGCCGACGAAGGTGTGGCTCGGCTTCTCGAACAGCTCGGCCGGCGTGCCGATCTGCACGATCTGGCCGTCATACATGACGACGACCTTGTCGGCGAAGGTCAGCGCCTCGGTCTGGTCGTGCGTGACATAGACCATGGTGAAGCCGAACTGGCGGTGCAGCTTCTTGAGCTGCGAGCGCAGCACCCATTTCATGTGCGGGTCGATGACGGTCAGCGGTTCGTCGAACAGGATAGCGTTGACGTCGTTGCGCACGAGGCCGCGGCCGAGCGAGATCTTCTGCTTCTGGTCCGCTGTGAGGCCGCGCGCCTTCTTCTTCGCCCAGCCCGCAAGATCGATCATCTCCAGGATTTCGCGCACGCGCCGGTCGACCTCCGGTTCCGCGACGCCGCGGTTGCGCAGCGGGAAGGCGAGATTGTCGTAGACCGTCATCGTGTCGTAGATGACCGGGAACTGGAAGACCTGCGCGATGTTGCGCTGCTGCGTCGACAGATACGTGACGTCCTTTCCGTCGAACAGGATGCGGCCCTCGGACGGCTGCAGCAGGCCGGAAATGATGTTGAGCAGCGTGGTCTTGCCGCAGCCGGACGGGCCGAGCAGCGCATAGGCGCCGCCATCGTTCCATTCGTGATGCACTTCCTTCAGCGCATAGTCCGCTTCCGACTTCGGCTTTTCGCCGTAGGCGTGTCGGATGTGGTCGAGGTTGATGCGTGCCATGGTTTCCTCCTCAGGCCGCCGCGGCCGCTGGCTCGGCGATCGCCCTGCCGTCCGTGCCGAAAGCCATCAGGTGGCGCGTGTCGACATCGACGGTGACAACCGCGTCCGGCTCGATGTCGTGGATGCCCGGCGAGAGCATGACCCAGCGGCTGCCCTCGAACTCGATGTGGATGAAGCTTTCCGAACCGGCGATTTCGGAAATCGCGGTGCGTGCCTGAAGGCTTGCCGAGGCTGCGCTCTGGCTGGAAAGCGCCAGGTGATGCGGGTGGAACGCGATGGTGCAGGGACCGTCCGGCAGCGCGGCAAGATGCGCCGGCACCGGCAGCACGGGCTTGCCGCCGACTTCGAAATGCGCGCCGTTCTTCAGCACCTGCATCGTGTTCAGCGGCGGATCGGCGAAAGTGCGCGCCGTGAGCAGGTCCTTTGGACGGCGATAGACGTCGATGGTACGGCCGAACTGCGTGATGCGCCCTTCCGACAGCGTCGCCGTGTTGCCGCCGAGAAGCAGGGCCTCGGAGGGCTCCGTCGTCGCATAGACGAAGATCGCGCCGGAGGCGGCGAATATCTTCGGCAGTTCGAGGCGCAGTTCCTCGCGCAGCTTGTAGTCGAGGTTGGCGAGCGGCTCGTCGAGCAGCACGAGGCTGGCGTTCTTGACGATGGCGCGGGCGAGCGCCGTGCGCTGCTGCTGGCCACCGGAGAGGTTCAGCGGCGTGCGGTCGAGATAGGGCGTGAGCTTGAGCAGGTCCGCCGCCTTGCGCACTTCCCGGTCGACGGTCGCCTGGTCCGCACCCTTGATGCGCATCGGCGAGGCGATGTTCTCGTAGACGGTCAGCGCCGGATAGTTGATGAACTGCTGGTAGACCATGGCGACGCCGCGGTCCTGCACGCGCACGCCCGTCACGTCCTTGCCGTCGAACCAGACGGATCCCGATGTCGGCCGGTCGAGGCCGGCCATCAGCCGCATCAGCGATGTCTTGCCCGACAGCGTCGGGCCGAGCAGCACGTTGAGCGAGCCGCGCTCGAGCACGAGGCTGGTCGGGTGGATATGCGTCTCCGCCCCCGCCACCTTCGCGATGTTTCTGAGTTCAAGCATTCATGTCTCCAATGTTCCTCCCAGCCACCGGATCAGGCGCTAGTGCGGGACGGCAAGCGCTCCCGCCATATAGTCCTCCAGCGCAGCCGCCTCGGCGGCCGAGAGATGCAATCCTCGTTTGGTGCGACGCCACAGCACGTCCTCGGCGTGCCGGGCCCATTCCTCCTTCATCAGCCAGCGGACCTCGCATTCGTAGAGATCGCTGCCGAAGTGCCGTCCAAGATCGTCGATACTTTTCGCGCCGTCCAGCATCGCCCGCGCCCGCGTGCCGTAGAGCCGGACGAGCCGGCGGGCATGGGCCGGTGCCAGAAACGGAAAGTGCGATGCGAGCACCTTCACCTCGGCATCGAAGCCGTCGACCCTGAAATCGCCGCCCGGAAGCCGGGACTGCGCCGTCCAGCACTCGCCTTTTTCTCCGATCTCCTCGCCGATCTTCTCAAGCGCCGATTCGGCAAGACGCCGATAGGTGGTGAGCTTGCCGCCGAAGATGTTGAGCAACGGCGCCTGGCCGCTGCCGCCGTCGACCTTCAGCACGTAATCGCGCGTCGCTTCCTGCGCCTTGTTGGCGCCGTCGTCGAAGAGCGGGCGCACACCGGAATAGGTCCAGACGATGTCGTCCCGCTTCACCGGCTCGGCGAAATATTCGCTCGCCGAAGCGCAAAGATAATCGATTTCCGCGTCGCTGATGCGGGCGTCCCGGGGATCGCCCTGGTAGTCCCGGTCGGTCGTGCCGATCAGCGTGAACTCCTCCTGGTAGGGGATGGCGAACATGATACGCCCGTCCGGGTTCTGAAAGAAATAGGCGCGCGGATCGGAAAACTTCTTCTTCACGACGATATGGCTGCCCTGCACCAGGCGGACATTGTGCACGTCGTTGAGACCGAAGGCCGAGGAAAGAACCTTGTCCACCCACGGGCCCGCCGCGTTCACGAGCATGCGGGCGCGAAAGGTTTCGCGGGCGCCCGTCTCGACGTTTTCCGTCTCCACGTTCCAGTGGCCGTTCTCGCGCCGCGCGGTGACGACCTTCGTGCCGGTGCGGATATCCGCGCCGCGGTCGGCGGCATCGCGGGCGTTCAGCACCACGAGACGCGCGTCATCCACCCAGCCGTCGGAATACTCGAAAGCCTTGCGGAAGAGCTTTTTCAACGGGCCGCCCGCCGGGTCCTTCGCAAGGTCCAGCGTGCGCGTCGGCGGCAAAAGCTTTCGGCCGCCGATATAGTCGTAAAGGAAGAGGCCGAGGCGGATGAGCCAGGCCGGACGCAGGCCGCCCTTCTGGAAGGGCAGGACGAAGCGCATCGGCCAGATGACGTGCGGCGCCATGGCCCACAGCACCTCGCGCTCCATCAGCGCCTCGCGCACGAGGCGGAATTCGTAATGTTCGAGGTAGCGCAAGCCCCCATGGATGAGCTTGGTGGAAGCGGAGGACGTACCGGACGCGAAATCCTTCATCTCGGCAAGGACCACCGAATAGCCGCGCCCTGCCGCATCGCGCGCAATGCCGCAGCCATTGATGCCGCCACCGATGACGAAAATATCGCGGATCACGTCGCCGTCCAAATTCCCCTCCCATTTCGCATCGCACAATTCTGCGCAGTTGCGAAAGCCAGAAGAGTTAAAACGAAAACATTCCGAATGTCAAACGAATGCGGCCGGAAGTTCCGCTTCCATGTTTCAGGCCGGTGATGCGGTCTCGACGAGACGCACGTCGTTCTCCTGGCAAATGCTGCGGATGCCTTCCAGCGGACAGATGTCGGTGATGAACGTATGAACCTGCGAAAGGTGGCCGATGCGCACCGGCGCCGTCCTTTCGAACTTCGTCGAATCCGAAACCAGGATGACATGGCGCGCATTCGCGATGATCGCCTGCGCCACCTTCACCTCGCGATAATCGAAGTCGAGCAGGGCGCCGTCCTCGTCGATCGCGGAAACGCCGATCACCGCATAGTCCACCTTGAACTGGCGGATGAAATCGACGGCCGCCTCGCCGACAATGCCACCATCCGCGCCGCGTACGACGCCGCCGGCAATCACCACCTCGATCGAGGGATAGACGCGCAAGCGATTGGCAACATTGATGTTGTTGGTGATGACCATCAGTTCCCGGTGATCGAGCAGCGCCTCGCCGACCGCCTCCGTCGTCGTGCCGATATTGATGAAGAGCGAGGAATTGTCCGGGATCATGGCCGCCGCCGCGCGGCCGATCGCCTGCTTTTCCAGCGCGGCGATCGAGCGGCGCGCCTCGTATTTCACGTTCTCGTTGCCGCTCGGGAAAAGCGCGCCGCCATGGATGCGCGTCAGGACCTTGTTGTCGCACAGGTCGTTGAGATCCTTGCGGATTGTCTGCGGCGTCACGGAGAAGCGCGCGGCAAGGTCCTCCACGAGCACACGCCCCTCGGCTTTGGCGAGATCGAGGATCTCCGCCTGGCGACCCGTCAGAAACATAGGCTCCTCCCAACGCTTTCGTTTGCTTTCATAATATGCAAAAACGAAAGCACATCAATTGATCCGTCCCGCCTTCTTGGAGTGCGCCTGCATTTTTGTGATACTGGGCGAACGGCAGGACATCCGGGAGGAAAGCACATGTTTCATCCAGCCTTGTTCAAGGGCGCCAACGTCGTCGTGACCGGCGCGGGACGCGGCATCGGCCTGGAGATCGCCCGCCAGTTCCTCGATTGTGGCGCCCACGTGCTGCTGCACGGCGGCCGCAGCGCGCATGGTTCTCTGCCCGATTTCCTTGAAACTGCCGTCGCCGAAGCCCGGGCCCATATCGTCTACGCGGACTTTCTGACCGAGGCCGGCGTCGGCGCGGTGCTGCAGCGAGCGGACAGCCTTTTTTCGCATGTCGACGTGCTGATCAACAATGCCGGCACCATGGTCGGACGTTTCCCCGCCGCGGAACTCACCAACGAGCAATACGAGACCGTCGTGCGCCTCAACCAGACCTCCGTCGTCGAGGTGACGCGCGCATTGCTGCCGTCGCTGCGCCGCGCGCCGCACGGCGCCATCGTCAACACGGTATCGATCTCCGCGCTGACCGGCGGCAGTCCCGGCTCCGCGATCTATTCGGCGACCAAGGCCTTCGTCTCCACCTATTCGAAGGGCCTTGCCCGCGAACTTGCGCCGGAAGGCATCCGCGTCAACTGCGTGTCGCCGGGCACGATCACCACCGACTTCCATTCGCGCTATTCCTCTGCCGAAAAGCTGGAGGCGACGCGCAAGACCATTCCGCTGCAGCGCCTTGGAACGGCGGAGGACTGCGCTCCCGCCTATCTCTTCCTCGCCTCGAACGCGCTGTCCGGCTACATCACCGGCCAGGTGCTCGAGGTGAACGGCGGCCAGCTTATCTGCTGAGCTTCAAGCCCGCACGTCGATTACGACGCGGCCCTTGACCTTGCCCTCAAGGATGTGGCTCGCCAATTCCGGCAGGTCGGAGAGCCGGTGTTCGACGACCATGGCCTCCAGTTTGTCCATCGGCAGGTCGGAGGCGATGCGGTTCCAGGCATCGACGCGCCGGTCATAGGCCAGCATGACCGAATCGATGCCTATGAGGCTCACGCCGCGCAGCAGGAAGGGGATGACCGTGAAGGACGGCACGGCCGCACCTGCCGCCAAACCGACCGACGCAACCGCGCCGCCATATTTCATCTGCTTGAGCACGCGCGCGAGCATATCGCCCCCCACGGCGTCGATCGCACCTGCCCAGCGCTCCGATTCCAGCGGCTTGCCGGTTGCTTCCGCAAGCTCCGCCCGGTCGACGATCGTTTCCGCGCCGAGATCCTTCAGATAGCTCGCCGTTTCCGGACGGCCCGTGACGGCGGCGACCGAATAACCGAGCTTTGCCAGCAGCGCGACGCCGACCGAGCCGACGCCGCCGGCAGCGCCCGTCACCAGCACCTCGCCCTTCAGCGGCGAAAGCCCCGCCTTTTCCAGCGCGATGACGGAGAGCATGGAGGTAAGGCCAGCCGTACCGATCGCCATGGCCTGGCGCGTCGAAAGCTCCTCCGGCAGGGGCACGAGCCAGTCCGCCTTCACTTTGGCGCGCGTCGCATAGCCGCCCCACCAGATCTCGCCGACACGCCAGCCGGTCAGCACCACCCGGTCGCCCGGCCGGTAGCGCGGATCGTCCGAAGCCTCGACAGTGCCGGCGAAATCGACGCCCGGCACATGCGGAAAGGTGCGCACGAGGCCGCCCTTGCCGTTGATGCAGAGCCCGTCCTTGTAGTTCAGCGTCGAATACTCGACGGCGACCGTGACGTCGCCGTCGGGAAGCCGCGAATCCTCGAGTTCCTGGACCGAGGCGGAAACGCCACCGTCCGCGGCCTTCTCGACCACCAATGCCTGAAACGTCATGGCTTTCGTCCTCGTGCTTGCTGCGCCGATAGAGATATAGGGCGCAGGGCATTGGTGCCGCCACTGTTCTTTTGTATCAAGAGATCGGAGGCGCCGTTCACAGATGATAGACAAGCTGGAATATTTCATTGCGCTCGCCCGCGAAAAGCACTTCGCCCGGGCCGCCGAGGAGCTCGGCATCTCGCAGCCGACGCTTTCCGCCGCGATCCGCCAGCTGGAGGACCAGCTGGGGGTGATGCTCGTCGTGCGCGGCTCGCGTTTCCAGGGCCTGACGCCGGAGGGACAGCGCGTGCTGGAATGGGCACGCCGCATCGTGGGGGACACCCGCACCATGCGCGAGGAGATGCGCGCCGCCCGCAAGGGCCTTTCCGGCCATATCCGGCTTGCCGCCATCCCGACAACGCTCTCCATGGTGCCGCGCATCACGGCGCCGTTTCAGGAAAAGCACCCGGACGTCACGTTCTCCATCGTGTCGACGACCTCGATCCAGATTCTGGGCCTCCTGGAAAACCTCGAGATCGACGCCGGCCTCACCTATCTCGAAAACGAGCCCCTCGGCCGCGTGACGAGCGTGCCGCTGCTGCATGAGCATTACTGCCTCGTCACCGCCAGGGGCGGCCCTTTCTCCGATCGCGAAACCGTGACCTGGCAGGAGGCGGGCAGCGTTAGGCTTTGCCTATTGACCACGGACATGCAGAACCGCCGTATCATCAACCGGCATTTCGCAGAGGCGGGCGTGACGGTCGAACCCTCGCTCGAATCGAATTCGATGATCGTACTCTTTTCCCATGTGCGCACCGGGCGCTGGTGCAGCATCATGCCGCGGAATGTCGCAAAATCCTTTGGATTTCATGAGGAAATGAGTATAGTTTCTCTCGTGGAGCCGACGCCGCACCACACGGTCGGCCTCGTGGCGACACACCGCGAGCCTTTCACGCCGCTCGTTTCGGCCCTGCTGCACGAGGCCCGTATCCTTGCCGAAAAAGGGATCGATTGATAGGAAAATCCTATTGATTGACGGGACAGCTTTATTGACCCGTCGTCTCCCGGCTGAGAAGCTGTTAGAATAGATCGTAAGGATCGACGGGATTCCGCCGTGCATCTTCAACGGCATCGAAGCGTCGAATTCCGATCCCTTGCGGTTCATTCGTGTCGGTTGGGAGGCCTGGCCATGAATGTTCACATAGCCGGCGGCGATGTCGGGGCAAGAACGCTGGAAATCGTCGGCGAACTGAAGGGGCTCGAAGGGCCGCTTCTTCCCATCCTGCATGAAATCCAGGCGGAGTTCGGCTATGTGCCGCAGGAGAGCCTGCCGGTCATCGCGCGCGAGTTGAACCTTTCACGCGCCGAAGTGCACGGCGTCGTCACCTTCTATCACGACTATCGCGACCATCCGACGGGGCGGCATGTCCTGAAACTCTGTCGCGCCGAGGCCTGCCAGTCGATGGGTGGGGACGAGATCGCCGAGCGCGTGAAATCGCTGCTCGGTATCGACTTCCACCAGACGACGCTGGACGGCGCCGTCACCCTGGAGCCCGTCTACTGTCTCGGGCTCTGTTCCTGCGCACCCGCCGCGATGCTCGATGGCGAGGTGCACGGACGGGTCGACGCGGATCTTGCCAGGGAACTCGTTGCGGAGGCGCGCCGATGACCGTTCGCATCTACGTTCCTCGCGATACCGCTGCCCTCGCGCTCGGCGCCGAGCGCGTCGCCAGGGCGTTCGCCCGAGAAGCCGAGGCCCGCAACCTCGGCGTCACGATCGTGCGCAACGGTTCGCGCGGCATGCATTGGCTGGAGCCGCTGGTCGAGGTCGAGACCGCCGGCGGCCGCATCGCCTACGGCCCGGTAAAACCGTCCGACGTGCCGGGCCTGCTCGACGCCGGTTTTCTCGAAGGCGGCACCCATCCGCTCTGTCTTGGCGGGACGGAAGACATTCCGTTCCTGAAGAACCAGACTCGCCTCACCTTCGCCCGCTGCGGCGTCGTCGATCCCGTTTCGCTGGACGACTACAGGGCCCACGGCGGCCTGAAGGGCCTTGAAAAGGCGATCGCCATGGCTCCCGCCGATGTGGTCAAGGAGGTCATCGACAGCGGCCTGCGCGGACGCGGCGGCGCCGGCTTTCCGACGGGCATCAAGTGGAAGACCGTGCTCGACGCTCCCATCAATGCGGAAAAGGGCGACAGGAAATACATCGTCTGCAACGCCGACGAAGGCGATAGCGGCACGTTCGCCGACCGTATGATCATGGAAGGCGATCCCTTCGTGTTGATCGAGGGCATGGCGATCGCCGGCCTGGCGACGGGCGCGACCAAGGGTTTCGTCTATACGCGCTCCGAATATCCGCATGCGATCGCCGTCATGAACGAGGCGGTCGCCGTCGCGCGTGCCGCCGGCGTGCTCGGCCCCTCCGTGCTCGGCTCCGGCAGGGCGTTCGACATGGAGATCCGCGTCGGCGCGGGCGCCTATGTCTGCGGCGAGGAGACGGCCCTCCTCAACAGCCTCGAAGGCAAGCGCGGCATCGTGCGCGCCAAGCCGCCGCTGCCGGCGCTGCAAGGCTTCATGGGCCGCCCGACCGTCGTCAACAACGTCATCTCGCTCGCCTCCGTTCCGGTCATCCTGGACAAGGGGGCCGCCTACTACCGCGATTTCGGCATGGGCCGTTCGCGCGGCACGATCCCGCTCCAGATCGCCGGCAACGTCAAGTATGGCGGGCTCTACGAAACGGCCTTCGGCCTGACGCTCGGCGAGATCGTCGAAGGTATCGGGGGCGGCACCGCCTCCGGCCGGCCGGTCCGCGCCGTGCAGGTCGGCGGCCCGCTCGGCGCCTATTTCCCGCGCGCGCTCTTCGATACGCCCTTCGATTACGAAGCCTTCGCAGCGAAGGACGGCCTCATCGGCCATGCCGGCATCACCGTCTTCGACGACACGGTCGACATGCTGAAGCAGGCCCGTTTCGCGATGGAATTCTGCGCCGTGGAAAGCTGCGGCAAGTGCACGCCCTGTCGCATCGGCTCGACGCGCGGCGTCGAGACGGCCGACAAGATCATGCAGGGCATCGAGCCGGCAAAGAACCGCGAACTGCTCGCCGATCTCTGCAACACGATGAAATTCGGTTCGCTCTGTGCGCTCGGCGGCTTCACGCCCTATCCCGTGCTGAGCGCCATGACCCATTTCCCGGAAGATTTCTCGCCGGCGCCGATCGCCGAAGCAGCGGAGTGATCCCATGCCCCTCGTTCCTGAAATCGATTACGGCACCCCCGCCTCCCGCTCGGAAAAGATGGTGACGCTCACCATCGACGGAAACGAGGTGACCGTTCCGGAGGGCACCTCCATCATGCGCGCCTCGATGGAGGCCGGCATAAAGGTGCCGAAGCTCTGCGCCACCGACATGGTGGACGCGTTCGGCTCCTGCCGCCTCTGCCTCGTGGAGATCGAGGGACGCAACGGCACGCCCGCCTCCTGCACGACGCCGGTCGCGCCGGGCCTCGTCGTCCACACGCAGACGAGCCGCCTCAAACAGATCCGCAAAGGCGTGATGGAGCTCTACATCTCCGACCATCCGCTCGACTGTCTCACCTGCGCGGCGAACGGCGACTGCGAATTGCAGGACATGGCCGGCGCTGTCGGGCTGCGCGACGTGCGCTACGGCTATGAGGGAGACAACCACGTCAAGGCCCGCAACAACGGCGAGATCAACGTCCGCTGGATGCCGAAGGACGAATCGAACCCTTATTTCACCTACGATCCGTCGAAGTGCATCGTCTGCTCGCGCTGCGTGCGCGCCTGCGAGGAGGTGCAGGGCACCTTCGCGCTGACCATCGAGGGCCGCGGCTTCGACAGCCGTGTATCGCCCGGCATGCATGAGCATTTCCTCGAATCGGAATGCGTTTCCTGCGGTGCCTGCGTGCAGGCCTGTCCGACCGCGACGCTGACCGAAAAATCGGTGATCGAAATCGGCCAGCCGGAGCATTCCGTCGTCACCACCTGCGCCTATTGCGGCGTCGGCTGCTCCTTCAAGGCGGAGATGCGCGGCGAGGAGCTGGTGCGCATGGTGCCGTGGAAGGACGGCCAGGCCAACCGCGGCCATTCCTGCGTGAAGGGCCGCTTTGCCTATGGCTATTCCACCCACCGCGACCGCATCCTGAAACCGATGGTCCGCGAGAAGATCTCCGATCCCTGGCGCGAAGTGACCTGGGAGGAAGCCTATGCCCATGTCGCCGGCGAGTTCCGCCGCATCCAGTATCAGTACGGCCGTGACTCCATCGGCGGCATCACCTCGTCCCGCTGCACGAACGAGGAGACTTTCCTCGTCCAGAAGCTGGTGCGCGCCGGCTTCGGCAACAACAACGTCGATACCTGTGCCCGCGTCTGCCATTCGCCGACCGGCTACGGCCTCGGCCAGGCCTTCGGCACCTCGGCCGGCACGCAGAATTTCGATTCCGTGGAACATACGGACGTCGTCATCGTCATCGGCGCCAACCCGACGGACGGCCATCCGGTCTTCGCATCGCGCCTCAAGAAGCGCCTGCGCCAGGGCGCCAAGCTGATCGTCATCGACCCGCGCCGCACGGAGCTCGTCTCCTCGCCGCATATCAAGGCAGCCTACCACCTGCCGCTGAAGCCCGGCACGAATGTCGCGGTCGTCACCGCGCTCGCCCATGTCATCGTGACGGAGGGTCTCTACGACGAAAAATTCATCCGCGAACGCTGCGACTGGTCGGAATTCGAGGACTGGGCCGCCTTCGTCGCCGAACCCCGCCACAGCCCGGAGGCGATCGAAGCCTTCTCCGGCGTGCCGGCGCAGGCGCTGCGCGGAGCCGCGCGCCTCTTTGCCACCGGCGGCAACGGCTCGATCTATTACGGCCTCGGCGTCACGGAGCACAGCCAGGGTTCGACCACGGTCATGGCCATCGCCAACCTCGCCATGGCGACCGGCAATATCGGCCGTCCCGGGGTCGGCGTCAATCCGCTGCGCGGGCAGAACAACGTGCAGGGCTCGTGCGACATGGGTTCCTTCCCGCACGAGCTGCCCGGCTACCGCCACATCTCCGATGACGCCACGCGTGAAATCTTCGAGAAGCTTTGGGGCGTGAAGCTCAACAACGAGCCGGGCCTTCGCATCCCCAACATGCTGGATGCGGCCGTCGAGGGTACGTTCAAGGGCATCTATATCCAGGGCGAGGACATTCTCCAGTCCGACCCTGACACCAAGCATGTCTCCGCGGGCCTTGCCGCCATGGAATGCGTCGTCGTGCAGGACCTCTTCCTGAACGAGACGGCGAACTACGCCCATGTCTTCCTGCCGGGCTCGACCTTCCTCGAGAAGGACGGCACGTTCACCAACGCCGAGCGCCGCATCAACCGCGTGCGCCGCGTGATGACGCCGAAGAACGGCTATGCGGACTGGGAGGTCACGCAGAACCTCGCCCGGGCCCTCGGCCTTGACTGGAACTACAGCCACCCCTCCGAGATCATGGACGAGATCGCCGCGACGACACCGAGCTTCGCGCTCGTCTCCTACGACTATCTGGAGAAGGTCGGCTCGGTTCAGTGGCCCTGCAACGAGAAAAGTCCGCAGGGCTCGCCCATCATGCATGTGGGCGGCTTCGTGCGCGGCAAGGGCAAGTTCATCCGGACGGAATATGTCGCGACGGACGAGAAGACCGGTCCGCGCTTCCCGCTGCTGCTCACCACGGGCCGCATCCTCAGCCAGTACAATGTCGGCGCCCAGACGCGGCGCACGGAGAATGTCGTCTGGCACGAGGAGGACCGGCTGGAGATCCATCCGCACGACGCGGAAAACCGCGGCATCCGCGACGGCGACTGGGTGCGCCTTGCCAGCCGTGCCGGCGAGACGACGCTGCGCGCGCTCGTCACCGACCGCGTGGCGCCCGGCGTCGTCTACACCACCTTCCACCATCCGCTGACGCAGGCGAACGTCATCACCACCGATTTCTCCGACTGGGCGACGAACTGCCCTGAGTATAAGGTGACGGCCGTGCAGGTCTCGCCGTCGAACGGTCCGTCCGAATGGCAGGTCGAATATGACGAGCTGTCACGCCGGTCGCGCCGGATCGCCGGCAAGCTGGAGGCAGCAGAATAGGATCACGCGTGCCGGAATTCTCCACCACCACCAAGGTCGCCGAAACCGCCCGCCGCAGCGGGCGGCTCGTCGACGGCGAGCGCTTCGTACCGGAGGAAACGCCGGTGGCCTTCTCCTATGCCGGCTCCACCCATGCGGTGATGATGGCGACGCCCGCCGACCTTGAGGATTTCGCGATAGGCTTCAGCCTCACGGAAGGCATCATTACCGATCCGCGTGAGATCGAAACCATCGAGGCGGTGGCGGAAGACAAGGGCATCGACCTCCAGATCCGCCTTGCCGACGCGCAGAACGATGCGCTGACCGCCCGCCGCCGCCACATGGCCGGGCCGGTCGGCTGCGGCCTGTGCGGTATCGAGTCGATCGAGCAGGCGGTGCGTGTCACGCCGTCCGTGCGTTCGTCATCGCTTACCTTGACGGAGGATGAGGTGGTCGAGGCCGTACGCTTGCTCAACGGCCAGCAGCCGCTGCACATGGCAACGCGCGCCGTGCACGGTGCCGGGTTCTATGTGCCAGGTACCGGCCTCGTCGCCGTGCGCGAAGACGTCGGGCGGCACAATGCGCTCGACAAGCTCGTCGGCGCCGCGCGCCGTGCAGGCCATGCCGGCGGGACGGGCGCGGTCGTCGTGACCAGCCGCGTCTCGGTCGAGATGGTGCAGAAGACGGCGATCATCGGCAGCCCCTTCATCATCGCCATTTCCGCCCCGACGGCGCTTGCCATCCGCACGGCGGAAGAGGCCGGCATGACGCTGATCGCGCTGGTCCGCGGCGAGGAGTTCGAGATTTTCACCGGTGCGGAACGCATCGTCTCCGGCGCCGGGCGCCGGATGGGGAACGGCTAGGAGATACCATGTCGGAAGGCAACAAGCTCGTCAGGATGGCGAACCAGATCGCGACCTTCTTCCACTCGCAGCCGGCAAGCGAAGCCGCAAACGGCGTGGCGACGCACATCAACAAGTTCTGGGAGCCACGCATGCGCCGGCAGCTCTTCGACCTCGTCGACAATCACGGCGGCGAGGGCCTCGACGGGCTCGTCCTGCAGGCCGTGCCGCTGATCCGCCGCCCGCCCCCGGCGGAAGCGCCGGCGGCCGCGCAGAACGGTGCACCGCCAGCCCCCTGAAACAAGACCGCCGGGCGATCAGGCCGCCATGTCCTCCACGTCGCGCTCCTTGAACATGCGCGCGAGATTGAGGAAGCAGATCATGCCGTTCTCGTGGGCGATGATGCCCTCCGCATAGGCCTTGTCGAAGGACGTCGTCACTTCCGGCACCGGCTGGATCTGTTCGCCGCGGATGGTGAGGATGTCGGAGACACGGTCGACGACGAGGCCGATGACCATGCTGTGCACCTCGGCGACGACGATGGCGCTGCGCTCGTTGGCTTCCGTGCTCTTCATGCCCAGCTTGTGGGCGAGGTCGATGATCGGGATCACCGTGCCGCGCAGGTTCATCACGCCGATGACGTCCGGCGGCGAATGCGGGATCGGCGTCGACGGAGCCCAGCCGCGGATTTCGCGAATCGTCGTCGTCTTCACGCAGAATTCCTGATCGTGCAGGCGGAATGCGATGATTTCGAGCGTATCGCCGGCAAAGCCGGCCGTCTTGATGGAGGTCATCGGGGGTCTTTCCAGGTTGGGCTGCGTCGTGTCCCGATCCTATGCACGCCCTGGTTAAAATCTTTCAAACACCCGAATACCTGCCGCGCCAAGAAAGACCCCGCTGTGACGCGGAGCCCTCGATTTTTCAGCGTTGCACGCCTGTCAGGTACGCAATACCGCCTCGAACTGTTCGAGCGCCCAGTCCACCTGGTCGCCGGTGATGACGAGCGGCGGAGCGATGCGGATCGTGTCGCCATGCGTATCCTTGGCGAGGATTCCACGCTCCTTCAGCGCCTCGCAATACTTGCGCGCACCGCCAGCGGCAGCGTCGAGTTCCACGGCCAGCATCAGGCCGCGGCCGCGCACTTCCTTGATGATGTTGGAGCGGATGCCCTTGAGCCCAGCCTGGAAGCGCTCGCCCATGCGCTCGGAATTGCCGATCATGTCCTCCTCCACCAGCACCTTCAACGCGGCGCGCGCGATGGCGCAGGCGAGCGGGTTGCCGCCGAAGGTCGAACCGTGCTGGCCGGGCTTCAGCACGCCGAGCACCTCGCTGTTCGACAGCACCGCCGAGACCGGATAGAAACCGCCGGAAAGCGCCTTGCCGACCAGCGTCACGTCCGCCTCGATGCCCTCGTGCTCCTCGGCAAGCAGCTTGCCGGTACGGCCGAGGCCGGTCTGGATCTCATCGAGAATGAGCGTGATGCCGTGCTTCGTGCAAAGCTCGCGCACGGCCGGGAGATAGCCGGCCGGCGGGATCAGCACGCCCGCCTCGCCCTGGATCGGCTCGACAAGGAAGGCGACCGTGTTCTCGTTGACCGCCTCGCGGAAGGCATCGATATCGCCGAACGGCACGTGGCGGAAGCCCGGCGCGAAGGGGCCGAAGCCGGTGCGCGCATCCGGGTCCGTCGAGAAGCCGACGATGCCCATGGTACGGCCATGGAAATTGTTGGCGCAGACGATGATTTCGGCGCGGCCCTCCGGAACGCCCTTCACCTCGTAGCCCCACTTGCGGACGGCCTTGACGGCGGTCTCGACCGCCTCGGCGCCGGAGTTCATCGGCAGCACCTTGTGCGAACCGGTAAGCGCCGCGATCTCCTCGTAGAAATGGGCGAGCTGGTCGTTGCGGAAGGCGCGTGAAGTGAGCGTCAGCTTCTGGGCCTGCTCGATCATCGCCGCGAGGATCTTCGGATGGCAGTGCCCCTGGTTGACCGCCGAATAGGCCGAGAGGCAGTCGAGATAACGGTTGCCGTCTATATCCCAGACAAAGACCCCCTCGCCGCGCGACAGCACCACGTCGAGCGGCTTGTAGTTGTGGGCACCGAGGCGGTATTCGGTTTCGATCAGGCTTGCGGTCGACGGCGTCATAAAGTCCTCCAGGTTTCAGGCGCTCCGGGTCGGCCGGTCAAGAATGCGGCGCCCGAACAGGCTTGCGGTCAGCTCGACGAGGATGCGCGCGCTCTTGCCGCGGTCATCGAGGAACGGGTTCAGCTCGACGAGATCGAGCGAGGAGACGAGGCCGCTGTCGCACAGCATCTCCATGATGAGGTGGGCCTCGCGGAAGGTCGCGCCGCCCGGCACGGTGGTGCCGACGCCGGGCGCGATGTCCGGATCGAGGAAGTCGACGTCGAGGCTGACATGCAGCAGGCCGTTGGCCGCTTTGATGCGGGCGATGATGTCGTGCATGATATGCGCCATGCCGGTCTCGTCGATCGAGCGCATGTCGTAGACATTGACGCCGTGCTCGGCGATCTCTTCCCTCTCGCGCGCATCGACGGAACGGATGCCCACCTGGAAGACGTTCTTCGGATCGACGAAGGGACGCCCCGCTTCAAGGATCGGCGCGAATTCGGCCTGGCCGCAGAAGAAGGCGACCGGCATGCCATGCATGTTGCCGGACGGGGAGGTCGCCGGCGAGTTGAAGTCCGCATGCGCATCGAGCCAGAGCACGAAGAGCGGACGGTCCTGGTCGGCCGCATGGCGCGCCATGCCGGAGACGGAGCCCATCGAGAGGGCGTGGTCGCCGCCGAGCACCAGCGGGAACCTGCCGCCGCGGGCCGCATCGTAGACGGCCGTGTCAAGCGCACGCGTGAAGGCCGCGACGATCTGCAGGTTGTTGGCCTTCGGATGGTTGGGAAGGTCCCGTGCGGGCAGCGGGCGCAGGTCGCCTTCGTCCGTCACTGTGTGTCCGAGGTCGATCAACGTCGCATCGACGCCTGCGATGCGCAGCGCCGTCGGCCCCATTGCCGCACCGCGGCGGCCGGAGCCTTCCTCGAGAGGTGCGCCGATCAGCGCGACATGCTTGTCATTTTCAGCCATGGTTTCCCCGCGGACGCGTAAGCGCCGGTTTGTACGGTTTTGGCCGATTATTGCCGCTCACGCTGTTGGCAAAAAGAGGAAAAACTGACAAATAGACGGCTCATTTCAGCATTTTGAGAAGCCCGGCAAGACAAAATGGCAAGCCTCGACGACCTCGACCACGCGCTGATCAGCGCGCTGCGCCACAATGCCCGCACGCCCGTCTCCTCGCTCGCCGCGATGACCGGCGCTTCGCGTGCCACGGTGGCGGCGCGGATAGATCGGCTGGTTTCCTCCGGCACGATCGCGGCCTTCACCATCAAGACGGGCGCGGAGCTGACGGGAAGCGGCGTGCGGGCCATCGTGATGATCGAGGTGCACGGCAAGATGGCCGACCGCGTGGCCGCGCAGCTGCGCGGTCTGCCGCAGGTGCGCGCGCTCCATTCCACCAACGGCCGCTGGGATTTCATTGCCGAGCTGGAAGACCGCGATCTCGGCACGTTCGACGAGACGCTGCACCGCATCCGCCTCATCGACGGCATCACCGTCACCGAGACGAACATCCTGTTGAAGACCACCAAGAATGCGCTGGCATGAGGCGCGGTCCACCGGCTGCCGCAAGGCCGCGCGGCGTCTGCCCTCAATATTCCTTTTCGTAGAAGATACCCGCACCGGCGCTGCCGCTGCCCGCCTCGCCGCGAAGCTTGAGGCCGCGGCCGACGTCGAGGTTGATGACCGCCTTGGCGCCGTTCGTCTCGGGATCCTGCTTCAATTCGATATAGGTCCGCTCGTTCAGGTACTTGCCGGCCGAGACCTGCGCCCGGCCTTCCGCGTCCGTCGTGATGTCGAGGTCGTCGACCCCGAGCTTGCTGCGCAGGCTGTCGAGCAGGCCGGTCGAACTGCCCCCGGCAAGCTGGCTGGCCGCCGCGGCGAGCTGTGCGATCTGCACGGCGGACAGGTTCGACATCGAACGGTTGAAGATGAGCTGGGCGAGGATCTCATCCTGCGGCAATGACGGCGAGGAGGCGAAGGTGACGGTGGGATTGCTGGCAACGCCCGCCACCGTGACGGTGATTTCCGTCGTGCCTGCCGTGCTTGCCGCGACGAGGTTGACGGTCGGCACGAGGCCGCCGGCAAAGCCGATATGGGCGCTGGTGAAATCGAGGCGGCGCGTCAGGATCTCCATGCGCCCGCGTTCCAGCTCGAAGCCGCCGGAGACGACCGGCGCCGAAGAGGTGCCGGTGATCTTGAGGCTGCCGCCCATTTCCGCGTTGATGCCGCGGCCGCGCACGAAAAGCTGGCCCGGCGATTCGATGGTAAGGTCGAGCGCGATGCCCCGCGAGGCGCCGCTGCCGCCCTGCGCGCGCTGGACGTCGGCGGTCATGCGCCTGACATCGGCCGGCGCGTTGCGATGCTTGATGTCGATCTCGGAAAGCGAGGCCGGCAGCTTCTGCGGAATGGTGATGTTCGCCTTGTTGATCACCACCCTTCCGCCGAGCGCCAGACCGGAAACCGGCCCCTTCAGCGTCAGGTCGCCCGTGACGTTCGCCGTCACCAGCGTGCCGTCGACATAGGTGATGTCGGCGAGCTTGATCGCCACGTCGACCGGGAAGCCGCTGGCCGGATCGATGCCGACGCGCCCGCTCGCCGAAAGCTGGCCGCCGCTCGCCAGCCGGCCGGAGACGGTCTCGATCACCGCCTGCCGCCCGTCCATGGTGACGCGGATGGTGAGGTTCTCCACCGCAAGGTTTCGGCGGACATCGACGAGGCGCGCACCGCCCGCCGTGATGGTTCCGGTAACCGAAGGGGCGGCCGCCGTGCCGCCGATGGAAAGATCGACGTCGGCGTTGCCGGTCAGCACGAAGCCCTGCGCGGAAAGCTGCCCCTGGAGCACGCCGAACGGCACCGAGCCGTTGAACTTCAGCGAAAGCGGCGTCGCGCCGCCGATGCCCACCGTCCCGCCACCGCGGAAGGAAAGGCCGCCGCCACCGGAGAGCACCGTATCGAGGCGGACCTGGTTGTTGGCGAACTCGCCCTTCGCATTGATGTTGAGCGTGCCGATGCCGGCGCCGCGGGTCTGGCTCGTGGCCGCCCCGTCCCAGTCGAGCGCGTAGTTGACGACCGGCGCCGCGGCCTTGCCCTTGACCGTCACCGTGCCGCCGATGGCGCCCTCCGCGCCGAGACCTGCGGCAAAATTGTTGACGAGCGCCGCCGGCAGCGCAGTGAGACGAAGCGAAAGATCGAGCGTCTCGCCGGCCCGGCCGGAAACCGCGACGGAGCCGCGCCCGGCCTGGATGGTCAGGCCGTCCAGCGTCGCAACACCGTCGGTGATGCCGATCGTCGTTGGCTTCGCAAGCCTCAGCGCGATACGCCGCGGCGCGGCTTCGAAGGCATCGAGGGCGACGTCGAGCCCGCCGCCGCGCTGGAGGACACGCCCCTTCGTCACGAGCGGCGCGCCGTCGAGACGGCCCGTGAGATCGAAGCCCGTGCTTTGCCCCTCGCGCGAGAAGTCGAGCTGGAGGGCCTCCAGCCGGTTTTCGCCCGAGGCGACGCGTTCGGCGCGCACCGTTCCGGTGACGGCGGCCGTCGCCAGATCGGCAATGGCAAGATCGACGGCCGGCTTGGTGATGCTCACCGTGTCGCGGCGAATGGCGGAGCCCGAAGCCTCCACGGTCGCGGAGGTCCTGCCGTTGGCCGTCGCGATTTCAACCTGGCCGGCAAGATCGCCGGCCGCCTGCTGGCCCGCCATGGCGGCGAGCAGGCCGAGATCGGGAAAATCGAAGCGGATCGTGCCGTCCGGCATGAAATTCGGCGCCAGCGTCAGCGAACCCTTCAGCGTGTTCGGGCCGATCTCCGCCTCCAGCACCGGCACCGAGATGCGCCCGCCTTCCGACATGATGCTCGAACGCACATTGATCGCCTGGCCATCGAGCGCGCCGGTCGCCGTCAGCTCCCCGGACGGGCTGTCGGCGACGGCCTTGCCGGCAAGCGTCACGACGAGGTCGCTGAGGGTGCGGCCGGACAGCGTCGCGCCGCTCGACGTGACCTTGGCCGAGACGTCGAGCCCCTGCACGGGACCGCTCGCGGAAAGCTCGAACGCCGCTTCGCCCGCGGCATCGGCCAGCAGCTTGCCGAGGTTCAGCACCTTGCCGGTGAGCGCAGCCTCCAGATTGCCGCCGCCGAACGATACGTCGCCCGCCGTCTCCAATGTGCCGGACTTGACCTGCAGGCCGGTAAGCTGGATCGCACCGTCCCCCGTCAGCTGAACCCGGCCCTCCGTCGCGATCGTCGTGTCGAACCTGCCGGAAAGCGCCGGCGGCAGCACGGCCGGCAGCGCGAAGAGGCGGAAGTTGACGTCTGCCTCGCGGCTTTCGAGTCCATAGCGGCCCGACAGCGTGCCGCCGATGCTGGCGCTTTCGAGCGTCGCGGGGTCGAAGGCGATTTCGCTCCGCGAAACGTTCAAGGTCGCGGCGAGCTTTGCCGGCCCTTTCACCGCACGGTCGATATCGGGATTGGCGAAAGCCGTCATGCCCGTTTCGAGCGTCGCATCGATGCGGCCGGACTGGTTTGCCACGTTGAAGGCCTCGCTCTCGGCCGTCAGGCGGATGTTGTCGATGCGGCCTGCGGGCAATTCGGCGGAAACGAGCCGCGCATCGGCCCTGAGTGCCGCCGCCGTCGCCTCGCCGGTCAGAGAGATGCCGGCGCCTTCGATCAGCATTCGCGCATCGCCCTCGGCTAGCGGCCAGCGGAAATCGATCGGCCCGTCCTTGCCGGCGAGCTTCACCTCAAGGTCGTTCGCCCCTTTGGCACTCACGGTGCCCGAGGCATCGAGCGTCATCGCGCCTGTCGCGATCGTGCCCTTTTCGATGCGCAGCATGTCCGACCCGTCGAAGGCCGCGACCACGTCGATGCCGGTCTCCCCGGCAAAGAGCGGTCGAAGCTGCGGCGGCATCAGCGCGTCGAACGTGCCGCCGCCCTGGAGCGCGACCGTGTGCAGGCCGTCTGCCGAAAGGTCATGGCGACCGTCGACCCGAAGCATTTCCGTGCCGTCGAGTGCGGCGGAAAGGCGACCCTTCCACTGCGACAGCGGACCGTCGCCCGTAAGGCGGATCGCCACGGCGGGGTCGTTCGGCAGCTTGAGAAGCGCCGCCAGAATGCCGCCTTCCGGTTCGGCGACGTCGGCTTCGAGGCGAAGCTCGTTCTGTGCCGGGTTGAAGACGATGTCGGCCGCGATCCGGGCATCCGGCCGGGCTTTCTCCGAGGCGGAGAGCTTGACTGCCACGCTCTCGGCTGTCGCATCGCCGCGGCCCGAAACGACGATACGCTGGTCGCGTCCGGCGATCGCGCCCGAGACGAAAAGCTCCGGTATCGCCAGCGAGCCGACATGCACTTCCACCGGCAGGGTGAAGGGCTGGTCGGACGTTTCTGCCCCGGCCTTCGATTCCGGCAGGCGCAGCAGGGAAACGGAAGAGGCGGAAACACGGGACGCATCGAAGCTGAAGAAGAGAAGCTGGAGCGGCGACCAGTCCACGGCGAGGTCGCGGATTTCGGCATAGGTGCCCTTCTCGTCGCCGAGCGTGATGGCGCCGGCACGCAGGCGGCCGGTGAGCAGGCCGGATGGCTCGCTGACCGAAATCACCTGTCCGCTCGCCGCCGCGACCCTTTCCGCATAGGAAACCGCCATGCGCGCGCCCGTATCGGTAAACCCGACGAACCCCACGAGCGCCACGAGAAGGACAAGCACGATCGCAAGGCCGTAGCCGGCATAGCGGAGAATGGCGCGGAGAATTCGGGACAGCCTGTTCATGCTTCATCCATTTCGCGTGCGGGAACGAGGAATCGCTCCTCCACGTCTAGAATCCCAATCGCGCAACCGATCAAGAGCCTAGACGAAAATTGAGGCGACAGTCAGAAGGACTGGCCGATGCCGGCATAGATTCCGAAGGAGGTTCCACCCGGGTACTTCTGCAGCGGCACGGCGACGTCGAGCCGCAGCGGCCCGAACGGCGTCGCGTAGCGCAGGCCTATGCCGGCGCCTGCCCGTATGTCCTCGAAATCCGGCACTTCGTCGGTCGAAACCGTGCCCGCATCGATGAAGGGCACGATGCCGATCGTCTCGGTGAGGCCGATGCGCACCTCGGCGGACGCCGCCACATAGGAGCGGCCGCCGAGAAGCTGGTTGGCGCCGTTGCGCGGCGAGATCTCCTGGTAGCCGTAGCCGCGCACCGTGCCGCCGCCGCCGAGGAAGAAGCGGCGCGTCGCCGGAATGTCGGAAAGCTCGTCGCCGCCGATGATCGTGCCGGCGGCGAGCTTGCCGGCCAGCACGAAGCGATCCTCGGCACCGAGCGCCTGGTAGCCGGTGATCGCGCCCTCGAAGCTGGAAAAGAAGGTGCCCCGGTAATTCTCGTAGCTCGGCTTCGCGTTGATCATGAAGCGATAGCCTTCGGTCGGGTTCAGCTTGTCGTCGCGGGTGTCGCGCACATACTCGATCGGAAGGCTGAACGTCAGGTACTTGTTCTTGCCGAAGGCGTCCTCGACGTCGCTCCACATCACCTCGCCGCCGGCGCTCACCGTGTCCTTGTCGGAAAGCTCGACGCTGACGCCGGCCGCGCCGGTGATCGTGAACGCCTTGTAGGCATCCGGATCGACGATGGAGGCCTTCAGGCTGGCATTGAACGTGGTCGCCGGACCGAAGGCGCCCGGCTTGGAAAACAGGATGGCGCTCGAATAGTCAAGTTCGCCGAGATCCTTCGCTTCGCCGATACGGTTGACCGCCCCTTCGATGCGCAGCGACTCGGCCTGCCCGAACAGGTTCCGGTGGCCCCAATAGCCCTGCACGCCGAAGCCTTCCGTGTTGGAATATTGCGCGCCGACGCCGAAATAGCGGTGCTTGCCTTCGGAGACCTCGATGGTCATCGGGAGCGAACCGTCCGGCGCCAGCCTGTCCGCCTCGCGGATCGTGACGCTGGAGAAGACGCCGAGCGTACGCAGCCGCTCCGCCGCCTTGGTGAGCGCCTCCGGCGAGTAGGGCTGGCCGGCATTGATGCGCGAATAGCGCTGCACGAAATCCGGATCGACCGTCTTGGTGCCGGTCACGCCGACATCGCCGACGGGAGCGACCGGCCCACCCTCGGCGGCGATCACCACGTCCACCGTCCGTGTCTCGTGGTCGGCCGTCGCATTGCGTTCGGTGAGCTTCGCGAGCGGCCGCCCCTCCGCTTTCAGGTCCACGACGATCTTTTCGCCGGCCTTCAGGATGATGGTGGAGTCCGCGCGCGCCCCCGGCACAAGGTCGTAGTCCGCCGGGTTGCGTCCCTCCGCATCGCCGGAGAAGACGACGTCACCGAAGGTGAAGACGGGACCCGGCTGGACGCGGATCGTCACCGGTATCGCGCCGCTCCGGTTGAACTCCGGGTTGGGGGGCAGCGAGTCGAGGTCCTGGCCGTTGACGGTGACGTTCACCACGCCGCCGTAGCGCGCATTTTCATAGAGGGCCGCGAGAATGCGGTCACGGTCGTCGCGCGCCTTGATGACGAGGCCGAGATCGCCGGAAACCGGCTTGCCCTCGTCCTGCTTGAGGCGCGCGGTATTCTCGATGGCTTCCTTGAGGTCGGCGTCGTCCGTGCCCGGATCGAGCGTCAGGGTATAGTTGACGGGATCGATGACGGCGGCCGCCTCTTCCTCGTCATCCTCGAAGAACTTCATGCCGAAGATCTCGAAAGCCGACGCCGGCTGGACGCAGAAGGGGCCGCACGCCAGCGCCGCAGCAACCGCGAGCGCGGTGCCAGCCTTCAGAAACGCGAAACTCTTTTCCGGCCGGTTCACTTTATCCCGCATCCGCAGCTATCCGTCGCCTTCCCCGAGGTGCGGTGCGCGGCAGGCCGACAGCTTCCGACACAGTACTTCAGGCGCTCCCGTTCATCCGGAGCTTTCAGGCAGAAAAGACCCTAACGTGTTAGGTTTTCCGTAATGTTAACGGCGGTTTTACACGCAGGCGCACGAGATTTGAAGCACCGGACGGCATTTTGTGCCGAAAGCGGAAACGCAAAAACCCCGGAGGACATCCGGGGCTTCGCATAGGTTGCATGCGTCAGGTATCAGTAACCCGACGGGCACCGGTCGATATAGCGGCGGCCGTAGCGGTCACGGTAGTAGCACTGGCCGGGCTGCTCGGAAACGCTGCCGATGACGGCACCGGACAGGCCACCGATGGCCGCGCCCACAGCCGCACCACGAACATTGCCGGTGACCGCGCCACCGATGATCGCGCCGGAGGCCGCGCCGATACCCGCACCTCTTTCCGTCGGCGTGCAGCTGGCGACGGCAAGGCCAACCAGAACGAGCGCAATGACTTTCTTCATGAAGATGTTCTCCAAAGTTGAGCTGCGGCCGCGTTTGCCGGGTCCGCACTATCCCCTTCTACTCACGCAACATACCGGGGCCGTCATCGACGGTCAGGTCTGTCCGCGATTGAAAATATATCCCGAAATGGGGAAGTCCATGGCGTTGAACTATTTTTTTGCAGCCCGAATAAACGCTGCCGTTATTCCGTTTGGCTTCGCCCGCGCCGACCGGTCACGAGAAATTTCGCGCCCGCCTGAAAGTACCGGTTGATCGCCGCGGGAAAAAGTCAAATGATATGACTGTTGAGGTTGCGCCGGCGCCGGAGGAGCGTCCCCGGCCCGCGTCGTGAGGACGCCCGCTGCATGTGACGTCGGATCGATCGGCCCCAGCGAGAGAACGCCAGGGAGGAACGAATGACGAAAGTGGCAATGACCGTCAACGGCAGGAAGGTCAGCAGGGAGTGCGAGGATCGCACGCTGCTCGTGCACTTCCTCCGCGACCATCTCTGTCTCACCGGAACCCACGTCGGCTGCGATACGTCCCAGTGCGGGGCCTGCGTCGTGCACATGGACGGCAAGGCAGTAAAAAGCTGTTCCGTCCTCGCCGCCCAGGCCGCGGGATCGGACATCCTCACCATCGAAGGCCTTGCCGCAAACGGCGAGCTGCACCCGGTGCAGGCCGCCTTCAAGGCCAATCACGGCCTGCAATGCGGCTTCTGCACGCCCGGCATGGTGATGACCGCCGTCGACATGATCAACCGCTACGGCGCCAGGCTCGACGAGAAGACGGTCCGGGAGAACCTCAAAGGCAATATCTGTCGATGCACCGGCTACCACAATATCGTGAAAGCCATCCTCGCCGCCGCCGGGGAGATGGGTGCGGCAGGCCGGCAGGCAGCGGAATAAGGTCTTGGGCAATAGGCAGCAGCCAATAGGGAGGCCGTCGCGATCTTTGCGATTTCCCTGACGCCTATTGGCCAACCCCTACTGCCTCCATTCTCTGGAGGAGATGAAGATGGGTGTCGAAGGCATCGGCGCGCGCGTCGCGCGAAAGGAAGACAAGAGGTTCCTGACCGGCAGGGGCCGCTACACGGACGACATGTCCGTACCGGGCATGCGTTACGCCGCATTCGTGCGCTCTCCGCACGCCCATGCGAAAATCAGGAGCATCGATGCGTCCGCGGCGCGGGACATGCCGGGCGTGGTCGCGGTGCTCGACGGCAGGCAGATGCAGGAAGACGGCATCGGCAACTTGATCTGCGGCTGGATGATCCATTCCAGGGACGGATCGCCGATGAAGATGGGGGCCTGGCGGCCGATCGCGCACGAGACGGTGCGGTATGTCGGCGATGCCATCGCCGTGGTCGTCGCCGACAGCGTGGAAGAGGCCCGCGATGCGGCCGAAGCCGTCGTCGTCGATTACGAGGTGCTGCCCGCCGTCACCGAGGCAGTCAAGGCGCTCGAAGCGGGCCAGCCGCAACTCCATCCGGAAGCGCCCGGCAACCTGATCTTCGACTGGGATCTCGGCGATTCTGCCGCGGTCGACGCCGCGATCGCCTCCGCCGCCCATGTCACGGAGATGAAGATCGTCAACAACCGGCTGGCCCCGAACGCGATGGAGCCGCGTGCCGCACTCGGCGTCTACGACCCCGCCGAAGACCACTATACCTGCTACACGACGAGCCAGAACCCGCATGTCGCGCGCCTCGTCATGAGCGCCTTCTACAACGTGGCGCCGGAAAACAAGCTGCGCGTCATCGCGCCGGACGTCGGCGGCGGTTTCGGCTCCAAGATCTTCATCTATCCCGAAGAGATCGTCTGTCTGTGGGCCTCCAAGCGCACCGGCGTTCCCGTAAAATGGACGAGCGACCGGACCGAGGCCTTCCTGACGGACGCCCATGGCCGCGATCACGTCTCGACCGTCCGCATGGCCTTCGACACGAACAACCGCATCACGGCGCTGAAGGTCGACACCGTCGCCAATCTCGGCGCCTACATGTCGCTCTTCTCCTCATGCGTCCCGACCTATCTCTACGCAACGCTGCTCTCCGGCCAGTACGCCATCCCCGCGATCCATGCCAACGTGCGCGCCGTCTATACCAACACCGCCCCCGTCGACGCCTATCGCGGCGCCGGCCGGCCGGAAGCGACCTATGTCCTGGAACGCACGATTGAGACGGCGGCGCGCGAACTCGGCGTCTTGCCGGCGGAGCTTCGCCGCATCAACTTCATCCGCTCCTTCCCCCACCAGACGCCGGTCATCATGAACTACGACGCCGGCAACTACGAGGCCTCGCTGGACGCGGCCATGAAGGCCGCCGACTGCGACGGGTTCCCGGCCCGCAGGGCCGAAGCCGCAAGCCGCGGCATGAGGCGCGGCATCGGCATGAGCTGCTATATCGAGGCTTGCGGCCTTGCGCCCTCGGCCGCCGTCGGATCGCTCGGTGCGGGCGTCGGCCTCTGGGAATCGGCCGAGGTGCGCGTCAACGCCGTCGGCACGATCGAGGTGCTGACCGGCTCGCACAGCCACGGCCAGGGCCATGAGACGACCTTCGCCCAGGTGGTCGCCGGCCGCCTCGGCGTGCCGATCGACAGCGTTTCCATCGTGCATGGCGACACGGACAAGGTGCAGATGGGCATGGGCACCTACGGCTCGCGTTCCGGCGCCGTCGGCATGTCGGCCGTGGTGAAGGCACTCGACAGGGTGGAGGCCAAGGCGAAGAAGATCGCGGCCCACCTGATGGAGGCGGACGAGAGCGACGTCGTCATCGAGAACGGCGCGCTCAAGGTCGCCGGCACAGACAAGTCGGTTCCGTGGTTCCAGGTGGCGCTCGCCGCCTATACCGCGCACAACCTGCCGGCCGACATGGAGCCGGGCCTCAAGGAAAGCGCCTTCTACGACCCGAGCAATTTCACCTTCCCGGCCGGCTGCTACATCTGCGAGGTCGAGGTCGATCCGGAAACCGGCAAGACCGAGATCATCCAGTTCGTGGCCGCCGACGACTTCGGCAACATCATCAACCCGATGATCGTGGAGGGCCAGGTACACGGCGGCATTACCCAGGGCATCGGCCAGGCGCTGCTCGAAGGCGTGCACTACGATCCGCAGACGGGCCAGCTCCTGACGGCGAGCTACATGGACTACGCCATGCCCCGCGCCGACGACGTGCCCTCCTTCACGGTCTCGCACCAGGTGACGCCGTGCCCCAACAATCCGCTCGGCATCAAGGGCTGCGGCGAGGCCGGCGCCATCGGCTCGCCGCCGGCGCTCATCAACGCGATCACCGACGCCATCGGAAACAACGACCTCACCATGCCGGCGACGCCCCAGAGGGTATGGGCGGCTGCGCGGGCTGCGGCCCATTGACGGAGGGAACCATGTACGCAACCACCTATCATCGCCCAGCCTCGATCACCGACGCCGTCAAGCTGCAGTCCTCCTTCGACGAGGCAAAATATGTCTCCGGCGGCATGACGCTGATCCCCACCATGAAGCAGCGGCTGGCCGCCCCCTCCGATCTCGTCGATCTGCGTCACATCGCCGAGCTCAAGGGCATCACCGTCAACGGGCGCCGGGTGCGCATCGGTGCGGGAACGACGCACCATGAGGTCTCGACCTCGGCCGAGATCGAGGCCGTCTGCCCGGCGGCCTGCCATCTCGCCGCCCATATCGGCGACCCGCACGTGCGCCACATGGGCACGATCGGCGGCTCCATCGCCAACAACGACCCGGCCGCCGACTATCCCGCCGCCATGCTGGCGCTGGATGCGACGATCATCACCAATGCGCGCGAGATCCCTGCCGGCGACTTCTTCACAGGCCTCTTCGAAACGGCGCTGGAAGACGGCGAGATCGTCGTTGCGGTAGCCTTCGACGCGCCGGCAAAGGCGGCCTATGCCAAGTTCGCGAACCCGGCTTCACGCTATGCGATGGCCGGCGTCTTCGTCGCGAAGGCGGAGAATGGCAGCGTTCGGGTTGCGGTGACGGGCGCCGGCTCCAACGGCGTGTTCCGCCATGCGGGCCTGGAGGACGCGCTTGCCGCCGACTGGTCGGCGGACGCCGTCTCCGCTGTCGAGGTGGATGCCTCCGACCTGCTCTCGGACCTCCATGGCAGCGCCGAATACCGCGCGAATCTCGTGAAGGTCATGGCCAAGCGCGCGGTCGCCGCCACCTGACCCTCGAAAAAGCTGAAGCTGTTCGATTAAAAGGGCGGTTGAGGCCGTCCTTTTTTCGTGCAGACTTGACATGCATCAATAGGAAATGGCCTTTTGCAGTCTAGGATACATTGGAATGGTTCAAAGGTGGCGCCGATTTGCCGCAGCGGACGCCGTTGCAGCAGGACACCGCCGGGTGTAGCCGTTTGAACGACCGCCAACGATGATGATGACGTCCGGAGTGTTGCCGGACCGGAGACTCTGGATGGACTTCGAGACCTACTTCAAGAACGAGCTGGACGGCCTGCATCAGGAAGGCCGCTACCGCGTCTTCGCCGATCTGGAGCGCCAGAAGGGCAATTTCCCGAAAGCGACGCGCTACACGGCAAACGGCGTCCAGGACGTCACGGTCTGGTGCTCGAACGACTATCTCGCCATGGGCCAGCACCCGAAGGTGACCGAGGCGATGAAGCTCGCCATCGACCACTGTGGCGCCGGTGCCGGCGGCACCCGCAACATCTCCGGCACCAACCATTACCATGTCCTGCTCGAACGCGAGCTTGCCGACCTGCACGGCAAGGAAGCCGCTCTTCTCTTCACCTCCGGTTACGTCTCGAACTGGGCCGCGCTCGGCACGCTCTGTTCCAAGATCCCCGGCATCATCTGTTTCTCCGATGCCGGGAACCACGCCTCGATGATCGAGGGCATCCGCCACTCGAAATGCGAACGCGTGATCTGGAAGCACAACGACCTGAAGGACCTCGAAGCCAAGCTCGCCGCCGCCGACCCGAAGGCGCCGAAGCTGATCGCCTTCGAATCGGTCTACTCGATGGACGGCGACATCGCTCCCATCAAGGAAATCTGCGACATCGCCGACAGGTACGGCGCGATGACCTATCTCGACGAAGTGCACGCCGTCGGCATGTACGGCCCGCGCGGCGGCGGCATTGCCGAACGCGAAGGCCTGATGCACCGCCTTACCGTGATAGAAGGCACGCTCGGCAAGGCCTTCGGCGTCATGGGCGGCTACATCACCGGCTCGGCCGCGCTCTGCGACTTCATCCGCTCCTTCGCCTCGGGCTTCATCTTCACGACGGCCCTGCCGCCGGCGCTTGCCGCCGGTGCCCTCGCCTCGATCCGCCATCTCAAGGAAAGCCAGATCGAACGCTTCGCGCACCAGGAGCGCGTGCGCCGCCTGCGCTCTCTGCTCGACCGCAACGGCATTCCCCACATGCCCAATCCGAGCCATATCGTGCCGGTGATGGTCGGCGACGCCGCCAAGTGCAAGTGGATATCGGACCTGCTGCTCGACAATTTCGGCATCTATGTCCAGCCGATCAACTATCCGACGGTGCCGAAGAAGACCGAGCGCCTGCGCATCACCCCGACGCCGCTGCATTCGGACGCCGATATCGACCACCTCGTCGGCGCGCTCCATTCGCTCTGGTCGCGCTGCGCGCTGGCCCGCGCGGTCGCCTGAAGCAAGAATGTAAGCAGGAACTATCCAATGAGCCCGGCGGCCACCCGCCGGGCTTCTTCGTCCGCGGCGAAGACATCGTCCATGCAGGACGCCGGCGGCAGGTGGCTGAGCCTGTCCATCACGCCTTCGGCGATGTCGGCCATCGCGAGGAAGCCGATGCGTCCGCCGACAAAGGCGTGGAAGGCCACCTCTTCCGCCGCATTCATCACCGCGCCCTGCAGCCCGCCGCGCGTGAGCGCCGTTCTGGCGAGGCGAAGCGCCGGAAAGCGAACCTCGTCCGGCGCCTCGAAATCGAGCCGTGAGAGCTTCGCAAAGTCGAGCCGGTCGACGTTGAGCGGCGAACGCTGCGGATAGGTCAGCGCATAGCCGATCGCTGTGCGCATGTCGGGCGCGCCCAGCTGCGCGAGCACCGAGCCGTCGACATACCCCACCATGGAATGGATGATCGATTGCGGATGCACGACCACTTCGATCTGGTCCGGCCGCACGTCGAAGAGATGCTTGGCTTCGATCATCTCCAGCGCCTTGTTGAACATGGAGGCGCTGCCGATCGAGATTTTCAGGCCCATCGACCAGTTGGGATGCGCCCGCGCGATGTCGACGGTCACGCCCGCCATCCGCTCGCGGCTCCAGGTGCGGAAGGGACCGCCGGACGCCGTCAGCACGATGCGCTCGACGGCCTGGCGCTGATCGTCTTCCAGCGCCTGGAAGATCGCGCTGTGCTCGCTGTCGACCGGGATGAGGCGTCCGCCGCCTGCCGAAACCGCCTGGACGAAGAGGTCTCCGGCGGACACGAGGCATTCCTTGTTGGCAAGCGCGATGTCCGCGCCCTTCTTCGCTGCTGCCAGCGTCGGGGCAAGGCCCGCCGTGCCGACGATCGCCGCCATCACCCAGTCCGCGTCGCCGGAGGCCGCTTCCAGCAGAGCCGCCCGCCCTGCCGCCGCTTCGACGCCGCTTCCGGCAAGCGCATCCTTGAGCGCGCCGTAGCGGCTCTCGTCGGCCGTCACCGCCGTCCGCGCCCCGCAGTCCCGGGCCTGTGCGGCGAGCAGTTCCACGTTGCCGTTGCCGGTCAGCGCCAGGACCTCGAAGCGTTCGCGCCCGCCGAGCTGGCGCACCACGTCGAGCGTGCTGGTGCCGATGGAGCCTGTGGAGCCGAGAATGGTGATACGGCGCTTCTGCCGCGCGTGGGGAGCCATGGTGGATTTCCGCGTTTTTCTTCTTATCAGCAAAAGGCTCTACAGGCGAAAGACGCCTGCAACAAGTCATCGAAATGCTGTAAAGCGAAGGCTGCGCCAGTCTTCTGGAACCCGCGGCTTGACCTTTTCGCCCGGACGGCCATAACGTCCCCGCAAAGCGGTCTTCCGCCCTGACGCGATTGGAGAAATCTGTGTACCGACGCCTGAGAGTATGGACCCTCGCCTGCCTCGCCTTTTGGGCGGCGGCTCCGGCCTGTGCCGACGAGCCGGTCCCAGGTGGTCTCGGCGGCACGTGGCTCGCCGAGGACATCGGCGGCAACGGTGTCATCGACAACCTGCAAACGACGCTGGAGATCAAGCCGGATGGCTCCTACGGCGGCAATGGCGGCTGCAACACCTATCGCGGCAAGCTGAAGGTGCAGAACGGCAACATCGCCTTTGCCCCGGCCGCGGCGACGCGCAAGATGTGCGCGCCCGCCATCATGGATCAGGAGCAGAAGTTTTTCGATGCGCTCGGTACCGTGACCTCTTGGAAGCTCGAGAATGGCATCCTGCACCTGACGGGCAAGGAAGGCGCGCCGGCGATCCGCCTGGCGGCGCTGAAGAACAACACGGATATCATCATCCGCCTGCCCGGTCCCGAGCAGAGCGTGGCACGCGAGACGCTGAACTACCAGTGCGACGCCGAGCAGCGCGTCGTCGTCGAATACATCAATGTCGGCGCGAACTCGCTGGCCGTGCTGAGAATCGGCGAAGAGACGGTCATCGCCGCCAACGTCATGTCGGCTTCCGGCGCCAAATATGCCGGCGGCCGCCACGAATGGTGGACCAAGGGCGACGAGGCGACGCTTTACGACCTGACCAGGGGCGAGAACGCGCCGGGCGTCAACTGCCGCAAGACCGGCTGAGACGGGACCGCATCGAAGAGGGAAACGGAATGCCTACCTTCCATGTCGGACAGAAGGTCGTCTGCATCAACGACCGTTTCAAGAATGTCTCGATCGACCAGGGCATCCGCAAGGGGCAGATCTATACGGTCCGCTGGGCCGGCCATTATCGCCACTATGTCGACGGCGACTTCTACGGCATCAAGCTGATGGAGCTGTACCGCGGCAAGGACGACGGCCCGGAGGGCTACGGCGCCGTCGACATGCCCTTCCGCGCCAGCCGCTTCCGTCCGCTCGTTTCCGACCGCATCCGCAACCTCCTCGGCCTGAAGGCCCCGCCGCCGAAGGTCGTCGCCACGCCCTCCATCGTCCCCGCAGTCCGCGCCAAACCGCACGTCGTCACGCCCGAGCGCGAGACGGAAGAGGTCTGAACGTCTTCTGGAGAAGATGGTGATCCCGCCGCGATTCGAACGCGGGACCCCCAGATTAGGAATCTGGTGCTCTATCCTGCTGAGCTACGGGACCACTGACTGCACCCATACAAAAGCCGCGGCCGGAAGCCAAGCGATTTTCGGGGCCGCGCCGACGAGTTCCATGGGGAACAGCGCGGCCGGCCGGGCCGTGGGACATTCGGTCATGGGATGGCCACCGCGACCTCCGTCCGATCCTCCCCGCCTTGCCCGGCTGTTCGTCCCTGCAGCCGGGCTCTTTTTGTCAGGCAGCGAGACGGCTTTCGGCGAGCTTGACCCAATAGGTCACGCCGTGGGGGATGGCGTCGTCGTTGAAATCGTAGGCCGGATGGTGGAGGCCCGCCGTGTCACCGTTGCCGAGGAAGACGAAAGAGCCGGGCCGGGCGAGCAGCATGTAGGAAAAATCCTCCCCGCCCATCATCGGATCGAGCGACGGATCGACCGCCGCCTCGCCGGCTATCTCGCGGGCCACCGAGATGGCATGGCCGGTCTCTTCCGGGTGATTCACCGTGACGGGATAGTTGCGGTGATAGGTGACCGTAATCTCGGCGCCATGGGCGGCGGCAAGACCGCCGCAGATCTGCCGGATGCGGGCTTCCGCTTCCTCGCGCATGTCGGGATCGAGCGTGCGCACCGTGCCGGCGAGCTGCGCCTCTCCGGGGATGACGTTATGGGCGAAACCCGCATTGAACTTGGTGACGGAAACGACGAGGGAGGCGATCGGATCGGCAACGCGCGAGACGATGGTCTGAAGCGCCGTCACCACCTGCGCGCCGATGACGATCGGGTCCACCGTCTTGTGCGGCAGCGCCGCGTGACCGCCGCGACCCCTGATGGCGATGTTGAACTCATCGGTCGCCGCCATGATCGGCCCGGAACGCGTGCCGAAGGCGCCGACCGGCATGCCGGGCAGGTTGTGCATGCCGTAGACCTCGGAAATCCCGAAACGCTCCATCATGCCGTCCTTCACCATTTCGTTGCCGCCGCCGCCGCCCTCCTCGGCCGGCTGGAAGATGACCGCGACGTTGCCCGAGAAATTTCTCGTCTCGGTTAGGTACTTTGCCGCACCGAGCAGCATGGCCGTATGGCCGTCATGCCCGCAAGCGTGCATCTTGCCCTTGACGGTGGAGGACCAGGGCTTGCCGCTCGTCTCGTCCATCGGCAGCGCGTCCATATCGGCACGAAGCCCGATCGTGCGTCCCTCGCCCTTGCCGCGAATGATGCCGACCACGCCGGTGCGGCCGATACCGGTCACGATTTCGTCCACCCCGAATTCGCGCAGCTTCTGCGCCACGAAGGCCGCGGTCTTCTCGACGGCGAAGAGGAGCTCCGGTTCCCGGTGCAACTGCCTGCGCCATTCAGCGATTTCGTCCTGCATTTCTGCGGCGCGGTTCAGAATGGGCATGCAACACTTCCTGTCATTTCGGCCGCAAATTTGGCCATCTGCACTCGATGGCTTTGCCATCACGGTGCCATATAGGTTAAATAGGGCGACGGTTCGAGACAACTCCCGATTTCGAGGACAGACCCTTGCAGATGAACGGACGAACGACGCGCCGGAGCGCATGGCATCTGGGCTGCGGCCTGCTGCTCGCAGCTTCCCTCCTGGCAACCACGGCGGCAGCCGGCCCGCGCATGCTGGTGGACGTCAACACGCTGAAGGTCATCGAGCACGAGGACGCCTTCCAGCGCTGGTATCCGGCCTCGCTCACCAAGCTGATGACCGCCTATACCGTCTTTCGCGCCATCAAGGCCGGCGAACTGACGCTGGAAAGCCCGGTCGTGATGAGCAAGCACGCCGCCGCCGAGCCGCCGAGCAAGATGTATTTCAAGCCCGGCCAGAAGATGACGCTCGACAGCGCGCTGAAGATCATTCTCGTCAAGTCGGCGAACGACGTCTCCGTGGCCATCGCCGAGTCCGTCGCCGGCTCCGAGGAAGCCTTCGTCGCCCGCATGAATGCCGAGGCCAAGCGCATCGGCATGATTTCCTCGCGCTTCATCAACCCGAACGGCCTGCCCGGCAAGGGCCAGTATACGACGGCGCGCGACCTTGCCGTGCTCGCCGTGACGCTGAAGCGCGAATTCCCGCAATATGCGTCCTATTTCGCGCTTGAAGGCTTCACGACCGGCAAGAAGCAGTACCCGAACTTCAACATGCTGATCGGCCGTTTCAACGGTGCGGACGGCATGAAGACAGGCTTCATCTGCGCTTCCGGCTTCAATCAGGTTTCCTCCGCTACCCGAAACGGCCGCAGCGTCGTCTCCGTCGTGCTCGGTTCCGACAGCCTCGGCGCCCGTGCCGACATTTCCGCCGGCATGCTGGAAAAGGGCCTGACGATGCGGGTGGGCAATGTGCCGACGCTCGGCCAGCTCCGCCCCTACGGTGAGACGCGCGACATCGTCGCCGACGTCTCCGAAGAGATCTGCTCGAAGCATGCCGCCAAGGTGCGCAGCGAAGGCCGCGACGAGGCGGGCCGCCAGAAGCTGGCCTCGCCCTATATCCATGAACTGAACCGGCCGCTGAAGCTGGTCTATGCCGGCCTCATCGGCGGCGACACGGCGAAAACGGCCGGCAACGACAAGGTCGCCGCCGGCGATATCGGCGACATCGCCAACGTTCCGATCCCGATCCCGCGTCCCACGTTCTGACAGGAAAGACCATGACCCTCGCTGAGCGGCGCGTGCCGGTTTCCGTGCTGACCGGGTTTCTGGGTGCGGGCAAGACGACCCTGCTCAATCGCCTGCTGAAGGACCCGTCGCTCACCGATACCGCCGTCATCATCAACGAGTTCGGTGAGGTCGGCATCGACCACCTCCTGGTCGAACAATCCGGCGACGGCATCATCGAGCTTTCCGACGGCTGCCTTTGCTGCACGATCCGCGGCGAGCTCGTCGATACGCTCGCCGACTTGATGGACCGCATGCAGACGGGCAAGATCCAGCCCCTGAAGCGCGTGGTGATCGAGACGACCGGCCTTGCCGATCCCGCACCGGTGCTCCAGGCGGTCATGGGCAATCCCGCGCTTTCCCAATCCTTCAGCCTCGACGGCGTCATCACCGTCGTCGACGCCGTCAACGGCCTGTCGACGCTCGCCAATCATCCGGAAGCCGTCAAGCAGGTCGCGGTGGCCGACCGCGTGCTGGTTACCAAGGCCTCGCTTGCCGATGCCGGAGCGCAGGACGCCATAAGGAGCGAGATCGCTGCGCTCAATCCGCGGGCGCCCGTCTCGGACGCCGATGCGCCCGGAGTGGTCACGCCGGACCTGCTCGCCAACGGCCTCTATGATCCCGGCAGCAAGATCCCGGATGTCCGCCGCTGGCTGCATGAAGAGACGCACGGCCATCATCCTCACGATCATGCGCACCATCACCACCATCATGATCACGCACACGGCCATCAGCACGCCCATGACGTGACGCGCCACGACGCGACGATCCGCTCCTTCAGCATCGTGCACGACCGCCCGATCGATCCGATGGCGCTGGAAATGTTCCTCGACCTCCTGCGCTCCGCGCATGGCGAGAAGCTCCTGCGCATGAAGGGCATCGTGCTGATGTCCAACAGTCCGGAGCGCCCGCTGGTGCTGCACGGCGTGCAGAGCGTCTTCCATCCGCCGGAGCGGCTCGCCGCCTGGCCGGACCCGGCCGACCGCCGCACGCGGCTGGTGCTGATCACCAAGGACCTGCCGGAAGCCTTCGTGCGCGACTTGTTCGACGCCTTCACCGGCACGCCGAAGATCGATCGGCCGGACCGCGCGGCGCTGGCGGACAATCCGCTCGCCATACCCGGCCTGAGGCTCTAGGAGATTCCTCCAAAGCCGTGCAGCAGTTTTCCGGGAGATGGAAATCTCCGGAGACTAGCCCAGCTTCCGGATGAGGAAGCGATGTCCTGCCTCGACGCGCTCGCTCGCTTCGAGCGCGTGGCCGTCCTCCCGGCAGAAGTGCGGGATGTCGATGACGGCGAGCGGATCGGTGGTCTCGACCCAGAGCACGGCGCCGGCCTCCATCGTGGAAAGACGCTTGCGCGTCTTCATCACCGGCAGCGGACATTTCAGCCCGCGCAGGTCGTAGACCTCGACTTCCTCGCGCGCCGCCGCCACGGTCATTTCTGCCAGAACTTCCAGAAAGGCTTTTTCGGCGTCTCTTCCACGACCTGGACGTCCGGGGTTTCCTTCGGCAGGGTGCCGGCGTCTTCCGCCGGCTTCTCAACCTTTTCCGTGGCGCCGTCGGCGGCCGGGATTCGGGCTTCCTTGCTTGCCTGACGGCCGGCATCGAACGTTGCCTGCTCCGTGCCCTGCGTCACGCCCGCGGCCGGTTCGGCCTCGGACTGCCCCTCATCCTTCGCCCAGAGCTTCCAGAAGGGTTTGGTTTCCTTCTTCTCAACGGCCGCCACGCCCGGATTTTCCTCCGGTACGGGCAGGGCTTCGGCCGCGCCCCGCGCCTGCTTCTCCGCCTTCGCGGCGGCGACATCGGCGGCGAGGTTTTCCGCTTCCCTGGCCTTCCGCTGCTCGGCTTCCAGGGCGGCCTGCTCGGCTTCCCGCTTGGCGCGCTCGGCAGCCTCGACCTTCCGCCTTTCGGCCTCCTCGGCCTTGCGCTTCTGTTCCTCGATCTCGCGTGCCGTCATCAGCTTGCCGGCATCGAGGGAGCTTCCGGTCGGCGCATAGGCGAGTTCCCGGCCCTTGCGCTGGTCGGCGACGATCGCCTTGCGCTCGGCCTCCGAAGGCTCGATCCAGACGGTGCCCTCGTACTTGCTCATCGCCTTCGCGTAAGCTGCGTCATAGGTCTTGTTGTAGCTGGCAAGCGCCACTTCCAGCGCAGCCGGCGTCGTCATCGCCGGGCAGGCGCCGGCCGGCGGGAAAGGCTTGTCGGCCTGCTGGTTGAAGACGTACTTCTTCTCGCAGACATTGACCTCCGGCGGACGCTTGGTGATCTCGAAATGGTCGTAGCCGACCTTCAGCATCTTCCAGAATTCGATGTTCGGATTGTCGCGGTGCCGGGCCATGTTTTCCGCGGTCATGCGGAAGGGGAAGGCCTGGAGCTGGATCGTCTTCTGGCCGCCGTCGAAGGCATCGCGCGCAAAGGCGAAGATCTCCAGCATCTGCTCGTCGGTCATGGAATAGCAGCCGGAGGACGAGCAGGCGCCGTGGATCATCAGATGGCTGCCGCTCGCCTTGATGGCACGGTCATAATTGTTCGGGAAACCCGTATTGATCGCGAGGAAGTAGCTCGAATTCGGATTCATGTTCGCCCGCGAGAGCGGATAGAATCCTTCCGGCGCCTGGCGGTCGCCTTCCTTCATCTTCGGGCCGAGCTTGCCGGACCAGGCGCAGATCTTGTAGTTGCGCACCAGCTTGAAGCGGTTCGAGCGGTCCGCTTTCCAGAGCTCCAGTCTGCCCTCTTCCTTGAAGATGCGCAGCATGATCGGCGAGGACCGGTCGATGTTCATCGAGGAGAGCTTGCTGAGCACCGCCGGCGAAAGCTGGTAGCCGGTCTTGCTGGAAACCTTGGAGATGTCGACATCGACCTTGTCGAACGAGTCGAGCGTCTCGTTGGTGCAGCCTGCGGCGACCACGGCAAGGAGCGATACGGCGGCAAGAACAGTCAGGCGCATTCCAGAAGTCCGTGAAAATCGTCAGATCGCGAGCCGTCGCGCCGGCGGGCGGGACGCGCAGTCGTAACCGGCTTATACTTCATAAATTCTTAACCGGAAATTCTTTCGCGAGGCTGCCGGAAGACCGCACCCGTTTCAGACACAAGGATTATGGCCGAGATTGGGCAAGGGCGGCGCGAGACGCCGCCAAAGAGCCGATCCGTCAGAGCTGGCGCCCGATATTGAGGTAGCGCTGGCGGCGGTCCTGGCGCAGCTGGTCGCCGGGCTTGCCGCCAAGCTCCTTCAGCGCGGCGGCAATCACGTCGCCCGTGCGGCCGATGACCGCCGCGGGATCGCGATGCGCGCCGCCCACCGGCTCCGGAATGATGCCGTCGATGATGCCGAGAGCCTTCAGGTCCTCGGCCGTGATCTTCATGTTGCTCGCGGCCTCCTTGGCGCGGGTGGAATCGCGCCAGAGGATCGAGGCGGCGCCCTCCGGCGAGATCACGCTGTAGATCGCGTGCTCCAGCATGTAGACGCGGTCGCCGGTGGCGATCGCGATCGCGCCGCCCGAGCCGCCCTCGCCGAGCACGACCGAGACGATCGGCACGCGGATGTTGAGACACATTTCCGTCGAGCGGGCGATGGCCTCGGCCTGGCCACGCTCTTCCGCACCAATGCCCGGATAGGCGCCGGCGGTGTCGATCAGCGTGATGACCGGCAGGCCGAAACGGTCGGCCATTTCCATGATGCGGATCGCCTTGCGGTAGCCCTCCGGACGGGCGCTACCGAAATTGTGCTTCAGGCGCGACTTGGTGTCGTTGCCCTTTTCCTGGCCGATGATCGCGACGGCTTCGCCGCGGAAACGGCCGAGGCCGGCCTGGATCGCCTCGTCCTCGGCGAACTTGCGGTCGCCGGCAAGCGGGGTGAATTCCTCGAAGAGCTGGGCGGCGTAGTCGACGAAATGCGGCCGCTGCGGATGGCGCGCCACCTGCGTCTTCTGCCACGGCGTGAGCTTGGCGTAGATGTCCGCCATCGCCTCGCGGGCACGCACTTCAAGCCGGCCGATCTCGTCCGTCGTGTCGATGCTCTCATCTTCCTCTGCGAGCTTCCTGAGCTCGTGGATCTTGCCTTCGAGATCCGAGATGGGCTTTTCGAAATCGAGGTAGTTGTGCATGAGATGCGTTTCCGATCGTTTGCTCAAACCGCGCCAGGCTGCCGTCGGCCAAGGGCCAGTCGCAAGCGGTGGGGGTCCTAATCCGGTTTTTTTGCCTGTTTGGCAAGAGGGTGATGGGTCTGAACCAGCTGGTGGAGCCGTTCTTCCAGCACATGCGTATAGATTTGTGTCGTCGAAATGTCCGAGTGGCCGAGCAGTTCCTGCACCGCGCGCAGGTCCGCGCCGTTCTGCAGGAGATGGCTGGCGAAAGCATGGCGCAGCACGTGCGGCGAGAGCGTCGACGCGCGGATTCCGGCCCGCCCCGCAAGTGCCTTCAGGTCGCGCGCAAACACCTGCCGCGGCAGGTGCCCTTCCTTGCTCTGGGCGGGAAAGAGGAAGGTGCCGGCCGCCGGGTCGCCGCCGGTCTCCGCAGCCAGCGCCTCGCCATAGGCTTTCAAGGCGGCAACCGCGGCGCGCGACAGCGGGACCAGCCGCTCCTTGTTGCCCTTGCCCTTCACCACGAGGAAGCGTCCCGTCTGGGCCAATACGCTCGCCGGCAGCGAAACGAGTTCGCTGACGCGCATGCCGGTCGCATAGAGCAGTTCGACGAGCAGGTGCATGCGGCGGCGCAGGAGAAGGTTGCCGCCGGGCTCCGCCGCCTCCGCCTCGGCCCGGGCTATAAGGCGGCCGACGTCGTCGACGCTCAGCGTCTTCGGCAGCGAACGCCCCTTGCGCGGCGCATCCAAGATGCCGGTCGGGTCGTCGCCGCGCAGGCCTTCGCCATAGAGGAACTTGAAGAACTGCCGCAGCGCCGAAAGCCGCCGCGCCTGCGAGGATGCGGCAAAGCCCTGCTTGGCGAGGTGAGCGAGATAGGCGCGCAGGTCATCCGCCGTCGCCTCCGTCAGGCGCACGCCCCGCTCGTTGAGAAAGGACCGCGCATCCTCCAGGTCGCGCGTGTAGGATTGCAGCGTATTCGCCGCAGCACCGCGCTCGGCGCTCATCATTTCGAGGAAGGATTCCACCTGGAGCGCCGACGGGTCCCTCATTGCTGCGGGTTCACCCGTTCGGAGGGGATACGGATCGTCACCTCGCGCTCGGTGGGTTCCACGAAGGTCACCAGCGCCACCATCGTGCCATAGATCGACCCGGCGATCACGGCGCAGAAGAACAGGAATCGGAACAGGGTCGGCATGGCGCTCTCCGGAACGATGCCCTCTATATCGCCTCGCCCTCCGCCGAGCGCAAGGGAATTGGATCCGCGGATCGAGAGAGCAAGGATCCACCTGCACATATGCCCCTCCGCGGCTTCCCGCGCTGCGCAGGCTTGACGCTTCCGGTGCTTTTGTCGATACGGAAGGGAGCGAAACCCCGGAAACGCCATGACCGAGCTGATCGAACAGGCCACTCCCACGCTCGCCGAGCAGGCCCGTGCAGCGCTCGGCAAGCGTAACCTCGTGCTCATCGGCCTGATGGGTGCCGGCAAGTCGGCGATCGGCCGCATGACGGCCCAGGCGCTCGGCATTCCCTTCATCGATTCCGACCATGAGATCGAGCGCGTCTCGCGCATGTCGATCGCCGATCTCTTCGCCGCCTATGGCGAGGCCGAATTCCGCGCGCTCGAGACCCGCGTCATCAAGCGGCTGCTGCGCAGCGGCCCGCGCGTCGTGTCCACAGGCGGCGGCGCCTATATCAACGAGAACACGCGCCGGCACATCAAGCGCGGAGGGCTCACCGTGTGGCTGAAGGCCGATCTCGACGTGCTCTGGGAACGCGTCAACAAGCGTGACACCCGCCCGCTGCTCAAGACGGAGAACCCGCGCCAGACGCTCGAAAACCTCATGAACGCCCGCTATCCGATCTATGCGGAAGCGGACCTCACGGTGCTCTCGCGCGACGTGAAGAAGGAAACCATGGTGGAGGAGGTGCTCTCGGCGATCATCGCCTCCACGCGAAAAACCTGACGGGATGACCATGACTGCCAATGCCACCGCACGCCGCGCCGTGCGGGTCGACCTCGGCGACCGCTCCTACGACATTCTGATCGGCCCCGGCCTCATCGCCGCCGCCGGCCGCGAAATCGCAGGCCGCCTCAAGGGGCGCAAGATCGCCGTCATCACCGACACGCATGTCGCGCCGCTCTATCTCGACGGCTTCATGGACTCGCTCCGGGCGGAAGGCATCGATGCCGTCTCGCTCGTGCTGCCGGCCGGCGAGAAGACCAAGAGCTTCGAGCATCTGATCAGCGTCTGCGACAGCGTGCTCGCCGCGCGCATCGAGCGCAACGACGCGGTGGTCGCGCTTGGCGGCGGCGTCATCGGCGACCTCACCGGCTTTGCCGCCGGCATCGTGCGCCGCGGATCGCGCTTCATCCAGGTGCCGACCTCGCTCCTGGCGCAGGTCGACTCCTCCGTCGGCGGCAAGACCGGCATCAATTCGGCGCACGGCAAGAACCTGATCGGCGTCTTCCACCAGCCCGACCTCGTGCTCGCCGACACGGATGTCCTCGACACGCTCTCGCCGCGCGAATTCCGCGCCGGCTATGCCGAGGTCGCGAAATACGGCCTGATCGACAATCCGGACTTCTTCGCATGGCTCGAAAGGCACTGGAGGGAGGTCTTCGCCGGCGGCGAGGCGCGTATCGAGGCCATCGCCACCAGCTGCCAGGCCAAGGCCGACGTCGTGGCGGCCGACGAGCGCGAGAACGGCCAGCGCGCCCTGCTCAACCTCGGCCACACCTTCGGCCATGCGCTGGAAGCCGCCACGCATTACGACAGCGCCCGTCTCGTCCACGGCGAAGGCGTTTCGATCGGGATGGTGCTCGCGCACCAGTTCTCCGCCCGCCTGAACCTTGCCAGCCCGGACGACGCAAAGCGGGTCGAGGCGCATCTTCGCGAGGTCGGCCTTCCCACCTCCATGGACCAGATCCCCGGCGGCCTGCCGCCGGCGGAAAAGCTGATGGACGCGATTGCGCAGGACAAGAAGGTCAAGGCAGGCAAGCTCACCTTCATCCTGACGCGCGGCATCGGCCAGTCCTTCGTCGCCGACGACGTTCCGCAATCCGAAGTCATCGCTTTCCTCAAGGAAAAGCTGCCGAAATGAACAGCGATACGCCCGCCGCGCTCGCTCCAGCCTCCTGGCCTTGGATCGTCCTCATCCTCGGCCTGATTGCCGCCGTCGCCCTCCTCTTGCGATGGCGCTCGTCGATCGCTGCGCTGTGGCGCTCGCGCCGGCAGGCCCGCGAGGCAGAAGGCGAGCGCCGGCCCGGCCAACCCTCCCGCGACGGCGCATTTACTAGGTCCGATCGCGACAGGATCGCCAACGCGCTCGATCTCGATGCCCTGGAAGTCTCCGACATCATGATCCACCGCACGGCCATGCGGGCGCTCAATGCCGGCGATCCGCCGGAGGAGATCGTCAATGCGGTGCTCGAAAGCCCCTATACGCGCATGCCGCTCTGGGCTGGCTCGGTCGACAACATCGTCGGCGTCGTGCATGCCAAGGACCTCCTGCGCGCGCTTGCCGAGCCGGGGGTCGAGCCGAAGAACCTCGACATCACCAAGGTCGCGCAAAAACCCTGGTTCGTGCCCGACACGACGACGCTGAAGGAACAGCTTGCCGCCTTCCTGCGCCGCAAGGAGCATTTCGCGACCGTGGTGGACGAATATGGCGAGGTGCAGGGCCTCGTCACGCTTCAGGATATCCTCAAGGAGATCGTCGGCGACATTTCCGACGAGAAGGCCGTCGACATGCAGGGCGTGCGGCAGGAAGCGGACGGTTCGCTCGTCGTCGACGGCGGCGTGGCGATCCGCGACCTCAACCGTGCCTTCGACTGGAACCTGCCGGACGAGGAGGCGACGACCATTGCCGGCCTCGTCATCCATGAATCGAAGTCGATCCCGGAGGAGCGGCAGGCCTTCACCTTCTACGGCAAGCGCTTCATCGTCATGAAACGGGTCAGAAACCGCATCACCAAGCTGCGCATCCGCCCGGCCGAGCCGGAAGGACCGCGCGCCTGATCACCAGCGGGTCGGCTCGCCCGGTGCAGCGGCCTCGACGGCAAGCGCGTGCAGGCCCGCATCGAACTCCGCCTTCACGGCATCGTTGATCGCCCGGTGGCGCGCCACGCGGCTCATGCCGGCGAAGGCGGCCGAGACGATGCGCACCCGCATATGCGTCTCGCCCTCGCCGTCGAAGCCCGGCTGATGGCCGGCATGAAGATGGCTCTCGTTGATGACTTCGAGCCGTTCGGGCGAGAACGCGGCTTCTAGCTTGCCGGCGATGCTGGATTTCATGGACATGGACAACCTTCGGAGGCGCGCCTCGGCGGCCGAAATCATGCGCCGCGGTGCGGAAAAATGGTCCCACAAAGCCAGCAACAATCCGCTTTGTCAATTCTTGTTGCAGGCCCTTCGCAACCCCATAATGAGCGCCATGAAACTCGACTCCAAATACTTCGACCGCATCCGCACGAAGCGGCGCGTGGAGCGTCCCGAACGCACTGCGCCGACCTGCCAATGGGATGGCTGCGAGGAGAATGCCGTGCATCGCGCGCCTGTCGGCCGCAATGCCGAGGGGCAGTACTTCATGTTCTGCTTCGAGCACGTCAAGGAATACAACAAGGGCTACAACTACTTCTCCGGCCTCTCCGACTCGGAGATCGCCCGTTACCAGAAGGAAGCCATCACCGGCCACCGCCCGACCTGGACGATCGGCGTCAACAAGGCTGCGAAGAACGGCCCGGCACAGGGCACGGCACGCTCCGGCACGGCCGGGGCAAATCAGCGCATCCGCGATCCGTTCGGTTTCTTCGCCGAGGGCAAGGGACGCGGCCCGCGCATGGAACCGCGCGCCCGCAAGCTCAAGACGCTGGAGGCGAAAGCCTTCGACACGCTCGGCCTTGCCGCCGACGCGACCGCGCAGGACATCAAGTCCGCCTACAAAGTGCTTGTCAAAAAGCATCACCCGGATGCAAATGGCGGAGATAGAGGCTCGGAAGAGCGTTTTCGCGCGGTCATCCAAGCATATCAATTGTTAAAGCAGGCCGGCTTCTGCTAGAGCATTTTTGCAGTCGGGCGGAATCGCCCGGCGTCGTACAAATGCGGTTAAAAAGAAAAGCATAGGCGGCGTACAACAGACATTTGGGCGGACGCGCGGGTGGCGCCTGCCGCGGAGACGTGATGAGCAAGATGGATCTCGACATTTCCAACCTCCCGGATACCACGGTCTCCGTGCGGGAGGTTTTCGGCATTGATACCGACCTCAGGGTCCCGGCCTATTCCAAGGCGGACGCCTACGTGCCGGATCTCGACCCGGACTACCTCTTCGATCGGGAAACGACCCTCGCCATCCTCGCAGGCTTCGCCCACAACCGGCGCGTCATGGTCTCCGGCTACCACGGCACCGGCAAGTCCACCCATATCGAGCAGGTCGCCGCCCGCCTCAACTGGCCGTGCGTGCGCGTCAACCTCGACAGCCATGTCAGCCGCATCGACCTCGTCGGCAAGGACGCCATCGTCATCAAGGACGGACTGCAGGTCACCGAGTTCAAGGACGGCATCCTGCCCTGGGCCTACCAGCACAATGTCGCGCTCGTCTTCGACGAATACGATGCCGGCCGCCCGGATGTGATGTTCGTCATCCAGCGCGTGCTGGAATCCTCCGGCCGCCTGACGCTGCTCGACCAGAGCCGCGTCATCCGCCCGCACCCCGCCTTCCGCCTGTTCGCGACGGCCAACACCGTCGGCCTCGGCGATACGACCGGCCTCTATCATGGCACGCAGCAGATCAACCAGGCGCAGATGGACCGCTGGTCGATCGTCACGACGCTGAACTACCTGCCGCACGACAACGAGGTGAACATCGTCGCCGCCAAGGTGAAGCGCCTTGCGTCCGGCAAGGACGGCCGCGAGACGATCTCGCGCATGGTGCGCGTCGCCGACCTCACCCGCGCCGCCTTCATCAACGGCGACCTCTCGACCGTGATGAGCCCGCGTACGGTCATCACCTGGGCGGAGAACACGGAAATCTTCGGCGACATCGCCTTCGCCTTCCGCGTCACCTTCCTCAACAAGTGCGACGAGCTGGAGCGCACGCTGGTCGCCGAGCTCTACCAGCGCGCCTTCGGCGTGGAACTGAAGGAAAGCGCCGCCAACATCGTCCTGGAAGCGACGGCCTGACGGCAGGGTGAAGCGCATGGCAGCTCGCGGAGACAATTCGAAGCCGAGGCCCGGCGGCGTGGTCGACATGGAGCCGTTCCGCCGCGCAGTGACGGGTTGCGTGCGCGCCGTCTCCGGCGATGCGGAGGTGGAGGTCACCTTTGCCAACGAGCGCCCGGGCATGACCGGCGAGCGTATCCGCCTGCCGGAACTGACGAAGCGCCCTTCGCCCACCGAAGTCGCGATCACCCGAGGCCTCGGCGATTCCATGGCGCTGCGCAAGGCCTGCCATGACGCCCGCATTCACGCGACCATGTCGCCGCAAGGGGCGGACGCACGCGCGATCTTCGACGCGGTCGAGCAGGCACGCGTCGAGGCGATCGGCGCCAACCGCATGCACGGCATGGCGCAGAACCTCACGACCGTGCTGACGGAGAAATATGCCAAGGCGAACTTCGGCGCGATCACCCGCCAGGCCGACGCCCCCCTGGAAGAGGCCGTCGCCCTCATCGTCCGCGAGAAGCTGACGGGCCAGGCACCGCCCGCCTCCGCCGGCAAGGTGCTCGACCTCTGGCGCGATTTCATCGAGGACAAGGCCGGCAAGGACATGGGCGGCCTTTCCGCCGCTATCAACGACCAGCAGGCCTTCGCCCGCGTCGTGCGCAACATGCTCGCCTCGATGAACGTCGCCGAGCAGTATGGCGAGGACGAGACCGAGCCGGACGACACGGAAACGCCCGAGGACGAGAACCAGCCGCGCAGCGACGAGCAGGAAGACAACGAGAGCCAGGAGGAGGCCGGCGACGATTCCGCGCCTGCCGACGAGAACGAAACGTCCGACGAGCAGATGGACGAAGGCGAGATGGACGGCGCGGAAATCTCCGACGACGATCTCGTCGACGACGATGGCGACGACAGCGAGACCCCCGGCGAGGTCCGCCGCCCGAACCATCCCTTCACCGACTTCAACGAGAAGGTCGACTACACGGTCTTCACCGAGGAATTCGACGAGACGATCACCGCCGAGGAGCTCTGCGACGAGGCGGAGCTCGACCGGCTGCGCGCCTTCCTCGACAAGCAGCTCGCCCATCTCCAGGGCGCCGTCGGCCGGCTTGCGAACCGCCTGCAACGCCGCCTGATGGCGCAGCAGAACCGCGCCTGGGAATTCGACCTCGAGGAAGGCTACCTCGACAGCGCCCGCCTGCAGCGCATCATCATCGATCCGATGCAGCCGCTCTCCTTCAAGCGCGAGAAGGACACGACCTTCCGCGATACGGTCGTCACGCTCCTCATCGACAATTCGGGCTCGATGCGCGGCCGGCCGATCACGGTCGCCGCCACCTGCGCCGACATCCTCGCCCGCACGCTGGAGCGCTGCGGCGTGAAGGTGGAGATCCTCGGCTTCACCACCAAGGCGTGGAAAGGCGGCCAGTCGCGCGAAAAGTGGCTCGGCAGCGGCAAGCCACAGTCGCCCGGCCGCCTCAACGACCTGCGCCACATCGTCTACAAGGCCGCGGACGCCCCCTGGCGGCGCGCCCGCCGCAATCTCGGCCTGATGATGCGCGAGGGCCTCTTGAAGGAGAACATCGACGGCGAGGCGCTGATCTGGGCGCACAACCGCCTGCTCGCCCGCCCCGAGCAGCGGCGCATCCTGATGATGATCTCGGACGGCGCGCCGGTCGACGATTCGACGCTGTCGGTGAACCCCGGCAACTATCTGGAGCGGCACCTGCGCGCCGTCATCGAGCAGATCGAGACGCGCTCGCCGGTCGAGCTGCTCGCCATCGGCATCGGCCATGACGTGACCCGCTATTATCGCCGCGCCGTCACCATCGTCGATGCGGACGAACTGGCAGGCGCGATGACCGAGCAGCTGGCCTCGCTCTTTGCCGACGAATCCGCCAGCCGCCGCCCGGCCGGCCGCCGTGCGGGCTGAGCCGGCGTCCCGGCAATGGGCCGGGGGCTTCGTGCGAAGCCTTCCCGTCGTCGCCCTTTCCGCCTTTCTGTATCTGCCCGCCCCGCCGACGGCGGCGGGCGTCGCCGATGTGCCCGTCGCCAACCGCGCATTCTCGCAGTTCGTGACGGGCTCCGGGCAACGCATCTTCGGCAAGCTCGAATTTCTCGGCGGCATCAGCTACGCCTCCAGCAATTCCCTGCTCGGCGCCATTTCCGCCATCCGCTTCCGCGAAGACCAGCGGCATTTCGTCGCCGTGCTCGACACCGGGCATTGGCTGACCGGCCGGATCGAGCGCGATGGCGAGGGACATCTCAGCGGCCTTGCGGACGTAAAGGTCCGCTCGATGTTCGACAGCGACGGGCAGGACGAGAACATCAAGTTCAAGATGGATGCCGAGGGCCTTGCGATCCGCAGGGGCGAAGTGCTCGTCAGCTTCGAGGTCTTCCACCGGATCGACGCCTATCCCGACCCGGGTTTCATGGAGGCGAAGCCGAAGCTCCACCTTTCCTTCCCGTTCGATCCGCGCGAAATGCGGGTCAACCGCGGCATGGAGACGCTCGCCATGTCGCCGGCCGCCGGGCCGCTCGGCGCCGTGCCGGTGGCGATCACGGAACGCAGCCTCGATTCCGACGGCAACGTCTTCGCCGCAGTGCTCGAAGGCCCGCGGGCCGGCCCCTTCGCCGTCAAGCGCAGCGACCCGTGGGACGTCACCGACGGCGCCTTCCTGCCGGACGGCGACCTCCTGATCCTCGAGCGCCGCTTCCGCCTGTCGGACGGCATGGGCATGCGCATTCGCCGGATCGACGGCGATACGATCCGTCCCGGGGCGGTCGTCGACGGCGAGGTGCTGATCGATGCCGATCTCAGCCAGCAGATCGACAATATGGAAGGGCTGGACGTGATGGTGATGGCCGAGGACGACATCCGCATCATCGTGGTGTCCGACGACAACCACTCCATCCTCCAGCGCAACCTGATGCTGGAATTCCGCCTGCTGCCGGGAAGATGAAAGCGGCCCCCGCCCCTCAAGCCGGCTTTTCGACGCCCGGCATCGGCTTCAGCTTGCTCATCAGCGCGCCATAGGGCAGCAGCATGACGAAACCCACCAGGACCTTGACGCAGAAGTCGCCGAGCGCCCAGGAGATCCAGCGCGGGGCTTCGGCAGAGAAGACGCCGAGGATCGGCGCCCACTCGATCGCGAAGTCATCGTTCGACCCGAAGATGGAGAAGAACGGCGCGAAGGCGAAGGAGAAGAACAGAACCGTATCGAGCATCGAGCCGATCAGCGAGGCGATCAGCGGCGCGCGCCACCAGGTCTGCCGGCGCAGCGTGTTGAAGACGGAAATGTCGAGCAGCTGCCCGGCAAGGAATGCCGAGCCCGAAGCGATCGCGATGCGCGGCGTGGACGCCGCGAAGGAGAAGACGACCGCCACGAGGAAGCCGGCCGCCACGACGCGGCGCGCGATGCGCGGGCCGAACTGGCGGTTGGTGAGGTCGGTGATGAGGAAGGCGACCGGATAGGTGAAGGCGCCATAGGTCAGGAGGTCGCCGAGATTGATGCCGAGCAGCTCGCCCGAAAGCGGATATTGCACCAGCACGTTGGAGGCGACGACCACGGCCGTCATCAGGAGGACGTAGACAAGGGTAATGCGGTTCGCGAGCATTTTTTTATCCTGGGTGATGCCACCAGTTGGAGCAATAGCGATATGCGCAAAGCATCGAGGCCTGCCCGGCATCCGGTCAAGCCTCGATGAAAACGTCCGGGCTCAGCCTAAAATCAGGCGGCGGCAGCGGTCTTCTTGGCGATCTGGCGGCGCAGCAGGCGAGCGCGCATCGACAGTTCGTTCTCTTCGGCCTTCAGCAGGAAGGCGTCGAGGCCGCCGCGGTGCTCCACGGAGCGCAGCGCGGCAGCGGAAACGCGAAGACGGAAACGCTGGCCGAGGGCGTCGGAGATCAGCGTGACGTTGCACAGGTTCGGCAGGAACTTGCGCTTCGTCTTGTTGTTCGCGTGGCTCACATTGTTGCCCGACTGGACGCCCTTGCCGGTCAATTCGCAACTACGGGACATGGTACACCTATTCTTCTTGGTTGCAGGACAATGCGTTTCCGGCACCGAAACCGGCCGCAGTCCGTCTGGCCTTTTTGGAAAGTCGCGGTTCTATAGTCACACTGGCCGGCGACGTCAAGCCAAACCTGCTTGCGCATCGGAAATCAGTTGCCAAACGCCATGATTCGTATGCAATAGCAGGGCGATCTGCAATTTTCCACGGCGTAGAATCGCCGCAATGGCAGGCTAGGCGGAACGTCTCTATGGGAGTCGTGAAAATGAACGGGCGGGGTTGGATTGCCGGTGCAGCCTTGACGCTGGCCCTTGCGGGCAGCGCGACGCCGCTTTCCTCGGCGGAAATCCAGCACCGTACGGATTACAGCATCCGCCTTTCCGGCCTGCCGGTCGCGACCGCCAGCTTCCACTCCGAGTTCAGCGGCAATCGCTTTTCCATTTCCGGCAGCCTGCGTTCCGCCGGGCTTGCCGACATCTTTGCGCGCACGAAAGGCACGACCTCCGTTTCCGGCATCGTCAGCCGCGACAAGCTGCGTGCCACATCCTATTCGGTGACCTACCAGAGCGGCAAGCGCGGCCGCGCCATCGACGTCACCTTCCGCAACGGCAATGTCGTGCATGCCAGCATGGTGCCGGCGCGCAAGAAACCGGAGAACTGGGTGCCCGTCTCCCGCGCCGACATGCGCGCCGTGCTCGATCCGATCTCCGGCCTCATCATTCCCGCCGGCAACCGCGTCTGCCCGAAGACGCTGCCGATCTTCGACGGGGAGTCCCGCCTCGACCTCAGGCTGACCTCCAAGGGCACCAGGCCTTACTCCACGAAGGGCTTCGAAGGCGAGGCCATCGTCTGCGGCATCCGCTTCATCCCCAAATCGGGCTACAAGAAGGGCCGCGAGGACGTGGAATACCTGCGCAGGCTGAAGACGATGGAAATCTGGTTTGCCAAGGCCGAAGGGGCGAATGTATATGCTCCGGTCTATGTACAGATTCCGACCAAGCTCGGCCCTGTCACCGTCTCGGCCACGCGCTTCGGCGGATGACGCGGCCTCCGGTCGGCAGACCGGCAGGAGTGATCGGCCTTGAAGACGCGCGCAACCCTCATCGGCTTTACGGCGATCCTCATGTGGGCGCTGCTGGCGCTCTTCACCGCCGCCTCCGGCAAGATGCCGCCCTTCCAGCTCTCCGCCATCTGCTTCCTGATCGGCAGCATGCCCGGCATCCTCGTGCTCATGGCCCGGCCCGAACGCGCCCGCCTCCTCAGGCAGCCGGCAAAGGTCTGGATCACCGGCATCCTCGGCCTCTTCGGCTACCACTTCCTCTACTTCACGGCTTTGCGCAACGCACCCGCCGTCGAAGCCGGCCTCATCGCCTATCTCTGGCCGCTCCTCATCGTCGTCGGTTCGGCGCTGCTGCCGGGCGAGCGGCTGAAGTGGAACCACGTCGCCGGCGCCTTCGCGGGCCTTGCGGGCACCGCCCTCATCGTCGGCCGCAACGGCGTTGCCTTCGATGGCGCCTACCTCATCGGCTATGGCGCCGCCTTCCTCTGCGCCTTCACCTGGGCCGGCTATTCGCTGCTCACCCGGCGCTTCGAGGCCGTTTCCACCGACGTGGTGACCGGCTTCTGCCTCGCCACCTCCCTCCTCTCGCTGCTTTGCCACCTGATGCTGGAAACCACCGTGTGGCCGGAAACGGGCTTCGAATGGCTCGCCGTCCTGGGGCTCGGCCTGCTGCCGGTGGGCGCCGCCTTCTATGCCTGGGACCACGGCGTGAAGAACGGCGACATCCAAATCCTCGGCGCCGCGAGCTACGCCGCGCCGCTGCTCTCCACGCTCGTGCTCATCCTGACGGGCTTTGCCGAGCCGTCCTGGCGCATCGGTCTCGCCTGCCTGCTGGTGACGGGCGGCGCGGTGCTGGCCGCCAAGGACATGATTTTAAGGAAGAGCGCCGCAAGCGCAGCCTGAACCTAGAGGCCGGGCTGCCAGCCGGGCGGCGCCATCTCGAAGGACGAGAAGACGAAGCCGGGCGCGACCGTGCAGCCGACCAGCGTCCAGTCGCCGAGCGGCTCGGCCGATTGCCACCAGTTGGCCGGCACGATCAGCTGCGGCCTCTCGCCCGCGGCAAGATCCGGCCCGAGCAACTGCACCTCCGCCGGCTCCTTGCCGTCGCTCAGCGAAAGCGCCAACGGCCCGCCGGCATAATGGTGCCAGACCTCCACCGCATCCCTTACCCGATGCCAGTGCGAACGCTCTCCTCTTTCCAGGAGGTAGTAGATCGCCGTGGAATGGCCGCGCTCGCCGCCGGCCGCATCCCGGAAGGTCTGCACATACCAGCCGCCCTCCGGGTGCCGCTCCATGCCGAGCCGGGCGATGATCTCGGCCGGCGTCATCAGAACCGGTCCTTCCGCGCCCGGATTTCCGCAAAAACCTCGGCGTCGCCTGCATTTTCCATGCCGAGATGGCGGCGGATAGCCGGGTCGCCGGCGCGCAGGAACGGATTGGTCGCCTTTTCGAGCCCGATCGTCGTCGGCGCCGTGAAGGCACCCCCTGCCCGCAATGTTTCGATTTCCGCCGCACGGGCGAGGAGCGCGGCATTCTCCGGATCGATGGTCTTCGCAAAGCGCGCGTTCGAGAGCGTATATTCATGCCCGAAATAGACGGTCGTCTCATCCGGCAGCGCGGCGAGCTTCGATAGCGAGTCCCACATCTGCGCCGGCGTGCCCTCGAAGACACGGCCGCAGCCGAGCGCAAAGAGCGTATCGGCGGCAAAAAGCAGCCTTTCCTCCGGCAGGTGGAAGCAGACATGCCCGAGCGTATGGCCCGGCGTCAGGATGACCTCCACCGGCCGGCCGGCGAAATCGAAGCGGTCACCGCCGTCCACCATACGGTCGATCCCCGGAATGCGCTGCGCCTCGCGCTTCGGCCCGACGATCGTCACGCCGAAACGTTCCTTCAGCGCGGGGTTTGCCTCGACGTGGTCATTGTGGTGATGCGTCGTGAAGACGTGGCTCAACGTCCACCCCCGACGGGCGAGCGCATCGAGGATCGGCCGCTCCTCCGGCGCATCGATGCTCGCAGTTGCGCCCGTCACGGGATCGTGCAGCAGCACGCCGAAATTGTCGCTGCGGCAGGAGAAGAGTTCGATTTCCAGCGGGGTCATGGCGCAATCCTCGTCGCATCGCTCTGGCGGTCGAGGGCGAATGTAAGGCAATCGGCCTTGAAGTCCACCGACCCATCGCTAACATCCTGTCCATGCATGCAGATATCGTCGACCTCCGCGAATTCTACCACTCGCCGCTCGGGCGCCTCGCCGATCATTCGATCGCGATGGCGCTTGCCTCTCTCTGGGCGCGCCTTCCGGACGAGCGGCTGGTCGGGCTCGGTTATGCCGTGCCCTATCTCGACCGCTTCCGCGCGGACACCGAGCGTACCTTCGCCTTCATGCCGGCCGGCCAGGGCGCGGTGAACTGGCCGCCGAACGAGCTCTCCTCGACGGCCCTCGTCTTCGACGAGGAATTGCCGCTGCCCGACGCCTCCGTCGATCGCGTGCTGATGGTGCATTCGCTGGAATTTGCGGAAAACCCGCGCGAGACGATGAAGGAGCTCTGGCGCGTGCTGGCTCCGGGCGGTCGTCTCGTCATCGTCGTGCCCAACCGGCGCGGCGTCTGGGCGCGCATGGAGCATACGCCCTTCGGCTCCGGCCGGCCCTATTCCCGCAGCCAGCTCACCGCACTCCTGCGCGAGACCAATTTCACGCCCGGCGCCAGCGCCGAGGCGCTGTTCTTCCCGCCGTCGAAACTGCGCAGCGTGCAGAAGCTGCGCAGCGCCTTCGAACGGCTGGGGCGCACGCTCTGGCCGATGTTCTCGGGCGTCATCATCGTGGAAGCGCAGAAGCGGCTCTATCAGGGCCTGCCCGTCGCCGCCCGCGCCTCGCGCCGCGTCTTCGTGCCGGTGCTGGCGCCGCAGGGCGTGCCGACCACGCGTGACCGCCTGCCGCGCTGATCCCCTCGACAAATGCCGGGCCGCCCGGTAGAGCGAGCCGGACGGCAGCAAAGGGCGGCGGACATGACGGACGGACATTTCGACAAGATCGCGCTGATCGGCATCGGCCTCATCGGCTCATCCATCGCCCGCGCCGTGAAGGCGAAGAAACTCGCGAACGCCGTCACGATTTCGAGCCGCAGCCTGGAGACGCTGAACCGCGCCCGCGAGCTCGAGCTTGGCACGGATTATATCCACGACGCCGGCGAGGCGGTGGAAGGCGCCGACCTCGTCATCGTCTCGGTGCCCGTCGGCGCCTCGGGCAAGGTGGCGCAGGACATCGCGCCGCACCTCAAGCCCGGCGCGATCGTCACCGACGTCGGCTCCACCAAGGCCTCGGTCGTGGCGCAGATGCTGCCGCACATGCCGAAGAACGTGCATTTCATTCCCGGCCACCCGCTGGCCGGCACCGAGCATTCCGGCCCGGACGCCGGCTTCGCAGAGCTCTTCCAGGGCCGCTGGTGCATCCTGACCCCCGTGCACGGCACCGACAAGGACGCCAAGCGCAAGCTCGCCGCCTTCTGGGAAGCGCTCGGCTCGAAGGTGGACGAGATGGACACGGAGCACCACGACAAGGTGCTCGCGATCGTCTCGCACCTGCCGCACATCATCGCCTACAACATCGTCGGCACGGCCGACGACCTCGAAACGGTGACGGAATCGGAGGTTATCAAGTATTCGGCCTCGGGCTTCCGCGATTTCACGCGCCTTGCCGCCTCCGACCCGACCATGTGGCGCGACGTCTGCCTGCACAACAAGGATGCGATCCTCGAGATGCTGGCGCGCTTCTCCGAGGACCTCGCCTACCTGCAGCGGGCAATCCGCTGGGGCGACGGCGAAAAGCTCTTCGACCTCTTCACGCGGACCCGCGCCATCCGCCGCTCGATCATCGATGCGGGCCAGGATACCGCGGCGCCGAACTTCGGCCGGCCGGTGGCCGAGAAGGAAAGCTGAGCTCAGAGGGGCGGGATGATGCCGACCGGGAAGAGCCCGAGATAGACCGTGCCCTGCTGCACGGTAAGCTTCACCACCGCCCGTTCCCCGCCATTCGACAGGCCCTTTATGGCTGCCGCGACACGCTGGGCCGTCTCTGCACTCTCCGGAAACGTCTCCGAGATGCGATCGCGCCAGGCCGTGATGCCTTCGATCGTGAGGTCGAGCGCGCCGGAGACAAAGCCGTCGTCGCCGATCTTGAGGGGGCCGGCGAGGCTCATGACCTTGCCGTCGCCGAGATCGAAAGACAGGCCGCGCAGTTCCACGCTCGTGCCGAGCGGAATGTTGGCGGGCGGCCCTTCCTTGGAAATCCACTTGGCCGCATCCGCGATCGTCATGTCGACCGCGACGTTCAGCGGCGGCAGCACCTTGCCGCCGAGATCGAGCGAGAGCGCGTCGAGCGAGGCGGCGACGTCGAGCGCCTCGCCGGATTGGCGGACATGCTTTTCACCATGGGCGGCGGCGATGCCGACCGACAGGGCTTGCGACGGCACGTTGAGCTTGCCCTTCAATCCATCATAGGCGACGGAGGCTCGGTCGAGGCCGTCCGTCCAGGCCACGGCGCTGGCGCGCAGCAGGTCCCAGTTCACGTCGAAGACGAGGTCCGGCGTGACACGCACCTGCGCCGGCCCGTCGAGCTCGATGACCGCATGGCCCGGCCGATAGACCTGCGCGGCGGAACGAAGAGCGCCGAAGGTCGCAGAAAGCCCGGACGGGCGATCATCGATGCCGACCGAATCGCAGAAGAGGCCGATGCGGAATGGGAAGCCGCGGACCGAAAGATTGCCGCAGGACGCCGAATGCATGCCCTGCTCGGAAGCGGCGAGCGCTTCCATCGTCCTGTCCTTCAGCCAGCTTGCGGCGTAGAACCATCCGCCCGTATAGAGCGCGCCGACGAGAACGACGGCAACGGCGAGCCGGATCAGTTTGCGCGTGACCCCTGACGTGTCGGCGCGGCTTGACGATCCCATAGCGTTCTCCAATGGTGGCGGGCGTGATTTGCCGCAAACGCGTCAAAGCCGGCAATTGCGGCGGCTTTTTGAGAGATCTTCCAGGTGACGGTGGATATGAACGAATTCTGGGTCTTTGGCTACGGATCGCTGATGTGGAATCCGGGCTTCGAATTCGAGGAGCGGCAGCCCGCTCATCTCTTCGGTTTCCGCCGCTCGCTGTGCGTGCGTTCCTGGGTCCATCGCGGCACGCAGGAAAGGCCCGGCCTCGTGCTCGGCCTCGACCGCGGCGGTTCGTGCCGGGGCGTCGCCTTCCGGGTGACGCCGGAGAAGCAGGAGGCGGTGGTCGACTATCTGCGCGAGCGCGAGCTGGTGACCCATGTCTACAAGGAACGCACGCTTCCGGCGACGCTCGGCGACGGCCGCCGCGTTGCGACGCTCGCCTACATCATCGACCGCGCCCACCATCAGTATGCCGGTTCGCTTTCGGTCGACGAGGCGGCGGCCACCGTCAGTTCCGCCATCGGCAAATCCGGCCACAACATGGACTACGTGCGCAACACGCTGACCCACCTGCGCGAAATGGGCATCCGCGATCACTGGCTGGAGGATGTCGGCCGGGCAGCGGAAAGCCTTTACACCCGCGCGTCCGCCTGATCGCCCGTGCGCCCCTTCAGCTCCGCCAGCCGCTGCCTGGCCGTCGGCGGCAGCTCGAGATGCGGATTGGCCTCGACGGTCTCCACGAGCAGGCGATCGCTTGCCGTCTCCATCACATCGACAAGATGGGCGAGGAAGGCGTCGGGATCCATGCCGGGCGCGATCGCCGGCAGGATGCGCACCTTGAAATGGCCAGGCTGCCGGATGAACTTGCGCCGCGGCCAGAAAAGGCCCGGATGCATGACGACCGGCACGACCGGCACCTGAAGATCGCGGTAGAGGCGCGCGATGCCGTACTTGTATTCCGGCGGCGCGCCCGGCGGGCGGCGGGTACCTTCCGGATAGATGATGAGCTGGCGGCCGGAATTCATCTCGGCTTTCGTACGGTCCATGACGGCGGTCATGACCTTGCCGCGGGCGCTGCGGTCGACCGGCACCATGCGCTGCTTCTTGATGTACCAGCCGAAGAGCGGAATCCAGGTGAGTTCACGCTTGAGGATGTAGAAGGGATCGTCGAGCCACGGCAGCAGCGCATAGGCATCCCAGAAGGACTGATGCTTTGGCGCGAAGATGTAGCCGCCCTTCGGGATGTTCTCGAGGCCTTCGATCTCGAAGGTCGTGCCGACGATCTTCTTGAAAAGCCAGTGGTTGCTCCGGACCCAGTTCTTGGCGATGACATAGGCCTTCCTGCGCGGCAGCAGGAAATAGGCCGGCGTGAAGACGATCATCTGCACGATGAGGTTCAGGTAGAAGACGGCATTGAAGAGCACGGAGCGGAAAGCGATCATCGGGCAGCCTGTGAGCGGGACGTTCCCTCGCCCTACACGATAATCCGGAGCGGGGAAACTCCCGTGGCGGCGATCTCAACTGCCGGCCATGTCGCCGCGAAGTCCCGACCAGTTGCGGGCGCCGGCAAGGGCACGCAGGCGCGCGAGGCAATATTTGAGATATTCCGACAGCATGGCCTTCACGACGGCCGGCTGACGCAGCCAGTTGCCGTTCTTGAGGTCGGTATTGACGACCGGATAGGCGATGAACTCCGTCTCGGGATCGCTGACCTTCAGCTCCAGCAGGCTGCGCGGCATGTGATAATTGTTTGTGACGACCAGTATCCGGCGGAATTGGTGATCGCTGATCCAGCGTGCCGTCTCGTTGGCGTTTCCGATCGTGTCGACCGCCTCGTAGCCCATGTCGACGCAGCATTCGAAGAGGGCGGATGAGCTTTGCGTGAGCTTGCGGATCTGGTTGCCGCTCGTCGTGGGGTTCACGCCGGAAATCAGCAGGCGCTCGCCGGCCCCCTTCTTCAGCAGGTCGATCGCATGGTCGATGCGCTGGTAGCCGCCGGTCAGGACGACGATGGCGTCGGCCTTGGGCTCGCGCGGCGCTTCGAGCGCGGCAACGGTCTCGGCGAAATAGAGGAAGCCCCCGATACCCGCCACGGCGGCGATCAGGATGAGCGCCAGAACGGCCCGCACGACGAGGCGGGCGGGGCGCATGCGCCGGCGCCGCCCTTCCCCTTGAGACCGGGCGCCCTGAGGCAACCCCCGTTTTGCCCGTTCCAGCGCGTTCATGTTCCCGTCCATAGACCCGGATTGCGGCAACGGATAGTCCCTTTCGCGGCGATGATCCGTCCGGCCGGCGTCATGGGTCGGGCAGCTGGTCGGTGCGCGAAGGATCGGAGCGGATGAGGTCGATCTCGTAGATCGTCCGCATCACCGTGAACCGCGCCGTCAGCGTCGTCAGCAGCGCGATCACGACCATGGTGGCGGCGATGCCGAGATAGCCGGTGAGCCCCATGGAGAAGGTGCCGAAGAGCGCGGTCGCCTGATCGCTCTGCGGCGTGGCGATCGAGCGCCCCTGCCAGAAGCCGGCGGCGGCGAAGAACAGCGCCGCCAGGAACCCGCCGGCGAAGGAGCCCTTGAGGCTGATCTTCAGAAAATGCTTCTGGAATTCGGAAGCGACGAAACTTGCTTCAGCACCGACGAAATGCAGCACTTCCACGATATGCCGGTTGCCGGAAAGCGCGCCGCGCGTCGCAAAGACCACCGTCAGCACCATGGCGGAGAAGACGAGCACGAGCACGCCCGTGCCGATGAACGCCGTCGTGCGCGCCATGGCGACGAGGCGGTCGACCCAGGTTCGGTGATCGTCGAGGAAAGCCTGCGGGATCGCCTCCGCGAGGGCGGCGCGCATCGCGGCGAAGTCCGGCGGGTTCTGCTCGTCGATCGTCACGATCACGAGCCTTGGCACCGGCAACTCGTCGAGGTTCAGCCCCTCGCCGAGCCAGGGCTCCAGCAGGCGCGCGGTCGCCGCCCGGTCGACGATCGTGCCGTCGCGCGTGCCGGAGAAAGTGAGCGCGAGGTCGCGCGCATCCCTGAGCGCCGCCTCCATGTCGAGCCCGTCGTCCGGCTTGATCTGTATGGTGATCTCGCGGGAGATCTGGCTCTGCCAGCTCGCCGCCGTCGCCCGCACCATGCTGACCGCGCCGAAGGTGAGGCAGGCGAGGAAGGCCATGATGGCGATGACGAGCATGAGCGCGTTGCCGGACACATTGGAGGGCGGCACGATGGGCGCCGTCGGGCGCACGCGCATTTCCGGCCGGCGGGCGGCTCCGGCATGCTCGGCGGTCTCGCGGGGCGCGTCAGTCATAGATGTCGAGCCGTCCCTGCGAGAGGATCATGCGCCTGGCCTCCACCTGGTCCATCAGCGACAGGTCGTGCGTGGCGATCACCACGGCCGTGCCGAGCCGGTTGAGCTCGAGGAAGAGGCTGAGCAGCCGGCGCGCCATCGGCGGGTCGACATTGCCGGTCGGCTCGTCCGCCAGCAGCAACTCCGGCCGGTCGATGAGCGCCCGCGCGATCGCCGCACGCTGCTTTTCCCCGCCCGAAAGCACCGGAGGCAGCACGTTGATTCGCTCGCCGAGCCCCACCCATTTCAAAAGTTCGAGCACGTCGGCGCGATAGCTCGATTCCTCCTTGCCGCGCACGCGCAGCGGCAGCGCGACGTTCTCGTAGGTCGTCAGGTGGTCGAGCAGCCGGAAGTCCTGGAAGACGATGCCGATGCGCCGGCGCAGCATCGGCAGTTCGTCCCGCGGGATGGCCGAGATTTCCCGGTCGAAGGTGCGGATGATGCCGCGTGTCGGCTGCAGGGAAAGGAAAAGCAGGCGCAGCAGCGTCGTCTTGCCGGCGCCGGACGGGCCCGTCAGGAACTGGAAGGACCGGCGCGGAATATCGAAGGTCAGGTCGCGGAGGATCTCCGGCCCCATCCCGTAGCGCAGTCCGACATTCTCGAAGTGAATCAATGGCCAATCCGGTTCTAGAAGCGGTCACCCACCCCGCCTCAGCGGTACCGTAGCGGACGTCGCACAGGAAAGCGGCTCTTTCACGGTCGGGTTTCCGAAGCATTAACCAGTATGGTTTACGTTTCGTAAGGATTTCATTCAATGCCCGACTTTTCGCCGATGATTTGCGAGAAGCCGGGCAAGCGAGGAGTTCGCGATGAACACCTTCAGAGCGAAACGGCAGGCCGACGGCCGGATCGATCTTCTGCCTCCCGAACCGAAGGCGCCTGCCCGCAAGCGTGCCCATCCGTTTCCGGCCCGCCTGGAGGTGGTCGACGCCGATTTCGTGGTGATTCGCGGTGGCGGCGCGCGAACCTCCAACGACAACCATCGCCCGGTACGCCCCGCGACAGCCGGGCCCCGCCCGCAAAACCGGCTTTTCCGCATCGCAGCCGCCGGCGCCCAGCTCGGCGAGGCAGGACTGCAGCTCCTTTCCGGCCGCGCCTTCGCAGGCCTCGTCGCCGCGACATGCCTCTTCGTCTTCGCCTATGCCGGCGGCCTTTCGGCGCTGAGGGCAGCGCTTCCGCCGGCCGGTCCGGCAGATCCGCTGCGCGTCGCCGACGTTACCGCCATGATCGGCGACCGCAACGGCATGAAGGTGCTGTCCGTCTATGGCCGCGTCGACAATGCCGGCGCTGGCGCCGAGGTCGTCCCGCCGCTGGAAATCCGCGTCGAGGGCGCGGAGAGGACATTGCAGCGCCGCGTCGCACTCGATGCCACGACGATCGCGCCCGGCGGCAGCGAGCACTTTGCGCTGCATATTCCGCACGGCGGCGGAAAAGTACCGAAAGTCTCGGTTTCCTTTGTCGGCGAGGGTGCACCGGCCAACTGACTGTGCTAATCGGCTGCTTTATTTCTGCGCAATTCCGGACTTAAAGCCGCTACGCGCTTTTGCCGGAACTGCGTTACCGCCATAGGAGCCGCCTCGCGATGCATATTGTCCGCGGAAAGAAGATCGAAACGCTCTACGACGCCGGGCAGATCGCCAAGCGCAATGCGGAGCTCGCCGCCGAGATCGCCAGCGGGCCGACCAAGGATCTTCTCGTCATCGCGGTCCTGAAGGGCTCGTTCATCTTCGCCGCGGACCTCACCCGCGCGCTGCACGCGGCCGGCCTTGCGCCGGAGGTCGAGTTCATCACCCTGTCGAGCTACGGCGCCGGCACCGTCTCGCAGGGCGTGAAGGTCATCAAGGACATCGACAGCGACGTCCACGGCCGCGACATCCTTCTGATCGACGACATCCTCGAATCGGGCCGCACGCTCAGCTTCGCCAAGGAGCTGATGTACGAGCGCGGCGCGCGCAACGTGACGATCGCCGTGCTGCTCGACAAACGCGAGAAGCGCAAGACCGATCTGGAGGCCGACTATGTGGGCTTCGAATGCCCGGACCACTTCGTCGTCGGCTACGGCATGGACGTCGCCTATGCCTTCCGCGAACTGCCTTTCGTGGGCGTCGTGACGGGCGACGCGGACTAAGAACTCCTTTGTGCGTCCGTTCGGACGCACGGCGCTCTAGACAATCCCGCAAAGCAAGGCCGGCGTTTTGCGTCCGCGATTGCACCGGATCGGCAGCCCGCTCCAAAACCGCCCATCGGCCGTTTACCGATCGACAAGGAAAGTCTGGTCTTTTCATTCCCGGACTGGGGCCGAATGGACAGGCCCAAAGGGGGATTGATGGCGAAGATCCTGATCACCGAGGACGAGGATTCGCTCCGCACCTTCGTGGCGCGGGCGCTGCGCATGGACGGCCATGAGACCATCGAGGCACCGGACGGCGCCGCCGGGCTCGATGCCCTGACGGAGGGCGGCTTCGACCTCCTCCTCTCCGATATCCGCATGCCTGTGATGGACGGGATCGAGCTCGCGCACAAGGCTTCCGCCGCCCATCCGGCATTGAAGATCCTGCTGATGACCGGTTATGCGGACCAGCGCGAGCGGGCCGACGACCTTGCGTCGAAGATCGTCGACGTCGTCAGCAAGCCCTTCAGCCTGCCGGATATCCGCCGGGCGGTGGCGCAGGCGCTGGCCGCCTGAATCCCCTGCCTGGCTTTTCGGAAGCGGCGCTCAGCGAATCCCGAGCAGCCGCTCCAGGTAATCCCGCTCGAAGCCCGGCGAGGCGCCCGTGCCGAGCCGGCGGCGGATCTCTTCCAGGATCTCGCGTGCCCGCTGGATATCGATCTCTTCGGGAATCTTCGTCGGCCCGCCGAAATCGGGGCCCTGTCCGTTGACGTTCCGTTCCCGGCCGAGCGGATCGCGGCCGTTGCGACCGACCTGCGGCATGCCTTCGCCAGGCCCCTGGCCCTGGCCCATGGCCTGCATCTGGCTCATCATGTTCTGCGCCCCCTGGCGCAGGGCCTCCAGCGCACGACCCTGGCTGCCGACAGCCGATTCGCCCTGGCCTTCGCCGAGCGCTTCCGACGCGCCCTTCATCTCGCGGCCGGCCTGGCCGAACCCTTCGCCCGGTTCCAGCCCCATGCCCTTCAACGCTTCCTGAAGCTCGCCGAGCTGCTTGCCGAGCGCGTCCTGCTGCGCCTGAAGGTTTTTCAGCGCCTCGCGAAGCTGTTCCGCCGTCATCTGATCGGTCGGCTGCTGGCCGCCGCCGTTGTCGCCGGGCTGCTGCTGTTGCTGTTGGCCTTCCTCGCCCGGCATCGGGTCGCCGCGCTGCAGGCGGTCGCGTAATGCCTGGTCGAACTGGAAGGTCTGCTCCATCAGCTGCTGCTGCTTCTGCATCAGCTCGCCGAGCTTGTCCATCTGCTGGCGCATGGCGTCGTTCTGCTGGCCCTGCTGCCCCTGTTGGGGCCGGCCGGCCTGCAGGTTGTTCATCATGCGCTGGAGCTCGGAGAGAAGCTGCTGCGCCTGGTCACGCGCGCCGGAGCGGGCCAGGTTCTCGATCTGGTCCATCATGCGCTGCAAATCCTGCTGGCGCAGGATCTGGCCCTGCTGCTGGGCGTTCTGCTGCATCTGGCCGTTCTTGGCGGCCTGGCGGGCGAGCTCTTCCATATAGGCCTGCATCGCCTCGCGCAGTTCCTTCATGAGCTGCGCGATCTCCTCGTCCGACGCGTTGCGCTCCAACGCCTCGGAGAGCGCCTTCTGCGCCTCGCGCAGCCGGCGGTCGGCGAGCGAAAGGTTGCCGTCTTCGATGCCGAGCGCGATTTCCCAGAGATAATCCGCCGTCTCGCGCATCTGGTCGTCCGTGCGGGAAAGCTTCATGCGCGCGCCGGCCGACTGCAGCAGCAGGAAATGCGTGAGGTTCGGGATCGTCTCCTCCGGCCGGATCGTCAGCGCCTCGTTGAGCGCGATGGCATGGGGCAGCTGGTTGGCGTCGAGCGCGAAGACCTGCCGCTGCTCGGCCACGGCGGCGGCGAGCGGCTCGAAGAAATTCTTGGCCGGCAGGATCATCTCGACCGGCTGGCTGCGCCCCTCCTGCCCGGCCGCGTCCTTGGCGACGAGCGTGATCTTCACGCGCTTGCCGGAGAGCGGATGTTCGGAGAGGTTGCGGCTCGTCGTGCCCTTGGCGTCGCGCGCGGCGCGGCGCGGCAGGTCGAGCCTGTATTCGGGCAGCGGATAGAGCGGACGGGCATCCTTCGCCTCCTCGACCGGCACGATCTCGGCGTGGGCCTCCTGAAGGCCATAATCGTCCTTGGCGATGAAGCTGATTTCGAGCGCCGAAGCGACCGTCTTCTTCGGAATGCCGTCGAAGGCGATCTCCGGCACGCGGTCCGGGATCACCGAGAAGATCCATGCGCGCCCATCGACCGTCAGCGTGCCGTCCTTGAGGATCTTGTAATGCATGGTCCTGGCGCCGCTGACGGCGGCAACGGGCGCCTTGGCTTCGGTCTTCGCGCCGTCGGCCTTCTCGTCCTTCGGCTTCTCCTCCTCGGGACGGATGGCCGTGACCGTGTTCTCGCCTGCGGCCTGATAGCTCACCTGCTCGTCGCCGTTGCCCCCGGTGACGCGCACGGTCAATTCGCTGAACTGCGGAATGCGGACCTCGCCGTTCGCCGCCTCGGACGGCTGGCCCTGCCCGTTGCCGGTGAGGAAGACGGGCGCGCGCGAGGTGTGCGCCGGCGGCGTGACCCAGGCGTCGATGCGGACGTCCGGCGCTGCCTCGGCCGGCACGCGGAAGGAGACCGTATCGGCGAGCAGGCCGCCGCGATTGGAATAGGAGAAGGCAAAGGCGATGGCGAGAAGAAGCAGCGGCACGGCACGGAGCGCATGGCGGTCGTAACGGGCGATGTCCGGCTCGGGCGTGCCCGTCCGCAGCGAGCCGATCATGCGCGCCATACGGGCCTGATGCTCGCGCCATAGCGCTTCGGCAAAGGCGTCACCGCCCGCCGGCTTGTCGTCCTGCACGCGGATCGCCTGGTGCGTTAACGCATTGCGCGCCTCCAGCATGCGGTCCGCCTTGTCGACGGACGGCCAGCCGACTCCGCGCAGGCGAAAGAGCAGGCCGGTGAGGCCGAGCGCGAAGGCTGCCAGCGTCGCAATATGCAGCCAGGCCGGCACATGGCGGAAATAGCCGAACCAGGTCAGCGCCAGGAAACCGGCGACGAGCAGCAGGACGGGCAGCAACCGCGGGGCAAGCGCCTCCGCATAGAGGACGGCCTGGGCGGCAAGGCGTTTGCCCGCAAGCCGCCGCAACAGCGAACCGCCGGCCGCGTTCTTCTCGCGCTGCCTCTCCGTATCGATCGTCATCGCTCGCCGCTCTCCGCTGCCAGAGCAATTCCTCAAAGCGTGAAACGGTCTTGCGCCAGGAATTGCGTAAACGAGTAGACGGAGCGATTCGCAGAAAAGCGGAAATGCTCCGGCTGTTGAGGCCGAAGGATACCATGCTTTGTGGCGAAGACGAGGGCGCGCGCAAAATCGTGATCGCGCCGCCGGACGATTTTCAAGACCACGGGACTCAGGCGAGCCAGTCGGGCAGCGAGTCGAGGCCGATCAGGTCGTCATAGGAGGGCCGCGGCCGCACGACGTGGAATTGCGCGCCGTTGACCAGCACTTCGGGAACCAGGAGGCGGCTGTTGTAGGTGCCGGCCTGCACCGCGCCGTAGGCTCCCGCCGAGCCGATGGCGATGAGGTCGCCGGGCTTCGGTTGCGCCATTTCGCGATCGAGCGCCAGATAGTCGCCGGTCTCGCAGACGGGGCCGACGACATCGGCCCGGATGCGCGGGGCATTGGCTGCGGAAATGACGACCGGCTGGATCTCGTGCCAGGCCTCGTAGAGCGTCGGACGGATCAGGTCGTTCATCGCCGCATCGACGACGACGAAGGTCTTCTGGCCGCCGTCCTTCACATAGATCACCTCGGTGACGAGGATGCCGGCATTGCCGACGATCAGGCGGCCGGGCTCGGTGACGATCTTGCAGCCGAGGCCCTTGAGCTGGTTCTTGACGATCTCCGCATAGGCGTCCGGCAGGGGCGGCGGCGCATTGTCCGTCTTGTAGGGAATGCCGAGCCCGCCGCCGACATCCACGTGGTCGATGGTGTGGCCGTCGGCCCGCAGCGTCTCGACCAACTCGCGCAGCAGCCGGAAGGCATCGTCGAACGGCTGGAGCTCGGTGATCTGGCTGCCGATATGCATGTCGATGCCGGTCACCTTGATGCCCGGCAGGCTCGCGGCACGGGCATAGACGGCCCGCGCGCGCTCCCAGGAAATGCCGAACTTGTTTTCCTTCTTGCCGGTCGAGATTTTCGCGTGCGTGCGCGCATCGACGTCCGGATTGATGCGGAAGGAGACATGGGCGGTCTTGCCCGCCTTCACGGCGCGCGCGTTCAGCACCTCCAGCTCAGGCTCGGATTCGACGTTGAAGCAGTAGATGCCGGCTTCGAGCGCCAGGTCCATTTCGCGCGGCGTCTTGCCCACGCCGGAGAACATGATGCGCGAAGCGGGAACGCCCGCGGCGAGCGCCCGGCGCAGCTCGCCTTCCGAGACGACGTCGATGCCGGCGCCGAGCCGGGCGAGCGTCCTCAGCACCGCCTGGTTGGAATTCGCCTTCATGGCATAGCAGACCAACGCATCCACGCCGTCGAAGGCCTTGGAGAACACCTTGTAGTGCCGCTCCAGCGTGGCCGTCGAATAGCAGTAGAAGGGCGTGCCGACCGCCTTGGCGATTTCCGGAACCGGTACATCCTCGGCAAAGAGGACGCCGTCGCGATGCTCGAAATGGTTCACAGGTTCGTTCCGTCAGAGAAGGGGATCGAGGATGAAGGGCCGGTCTTCGACCTGCTCGACCTTCTTGCCGTTGATGGTCTTCACGACCGGTTGCGCGCCGCCCGGCGGATCGAGATCGCCCTTGCGGCCGCAGGCAGTCAGAACCGCCGCGGAAAGGCCAAGCACGAGAGCCAGCCTGCCGATGTCGATGCGTGTCATGAAGCGTTCCCTGGAATACCGGTGATCGGGTGCACCATCCTTAGCGAATTCGTCCGCCCTTGTGCACCCTGTTTCTAACGATGCGGCCTGCAAGCCCCGATCAGTTCCGCTGCCGCCACCAGGCGATCTGCTTCCTGACCTCCGACGGCGCGGTGCCGCCATAGCTCTTGCGGCTGGCGACCGAGGCCTCGACCGTCAGCACGGTGTAGACGTCGTCGTTGATCGCGGCGTGGATCGTCTGCAATTCGGCGAGCGGCAGCTCGGCAAGGTCGCAGCCCTTGCTTTCGGCGAGCGCCACGACGCGGCCGGTGACGTGGTGCGCATCGCGGAAGGGAAGTCCCGCCTCGCGCACCAGCCAGTCGGCAAGGTCCGTCGCCGTGGAGTAGCCGGAACCGGCCGCCGCCTTCATCCTGTCGGTGCGGATCGCCATGTCGCGCACCATGCCGGTCATCGCCGCGATGGCGAGCTCCAGGCTCTCGGCCGCGTCGAAGACCTGCTCCTTGTCCTCCTGCATGTCCTTGGAATAGGCGAGCGGCAGGCCCTTCATGACGGTGAGCAGCGCGATCAGCGAGCCGTTGATGCGGCCGGTCTTGGCGCGCACCAGCTCGGCCGCGTCGGGGTTCTTCTTCTGCGGCATGATGGAAGAGCCGGTGGAGAAGGCGTCCGACAGGCGGATGAAGCCGAACTGCGGCGTCGACCAGATGACGATTTCCTCCGCCAGGCGCGATAGGTGCGTCGCGGCGATGGCGGCGATCGACAGGAACTCCAGCGCGAAGTCGCGGTCCGAGACCGTGTCGATGGAATTGCGCGTCGGCTCGCGGAAGCCGAGGGTCTTTGCCGTCATGTGGCGGTCGATGGGATAGCCCGTGCCGGCGAGCGCGGCCGCGCCGATCGGGCTCTCGTCGAGATGCTCGATGGCATGGCGCACGCGCTGGCGGTCGCGGCCGAACATTTCCACATAGGCCATGCAATGGTGGCCGAAGGTCACCGGCTGCGCCGTCTGGAGATGGGTGAAGCCGGGCATGACGGTCTCGGCATGCTCTTCCGCCCGGTCGAGGAAGGCCGCGATCAGGCCCGTCAGCGCCTTTTCGGTCTTCTGCAGCTCCTCCTTGACCCAGAGGCGGAAGTCGAGCGCCACCTGGTCGTTGCGCGAGCGGGCGGTGTGCAGACGTCCGGCGGCAGGCCCGATGAGTGTCGCCAGCCGCGCCTCGACGTTCATGTGGATGTCTTCCAGCTTGCGCGAGAACTCGAACGCACCGCTTTCGATCTCTGACAGGATCGTGTCGAGACCGTGAACGATCTTGTCCTTATCGTCCGCCGAAATGATGCCCTGATGGGCGAGCATTTCGGCATGCGCCTTTGAGCCGCGGATGTCCTGGGCGTAAAGCTTCTTGTCGAAGCCGATGGAGGCATTTATCTCCTCCATGATCGCATCCGGCCCCGAGGCGAAACGGCCGCCCCACATCTGGTTCGAGGATTTCGTCTCGGAAGTGCCGTCAGCCATGGGTGCCCGTCCTGGAAAGTGTCCTGGAGAATGAAATGTCAGTGAAGAAGAAACTCGGCCTGCCCGCAGGAAAGCTGATCGCCATTGCCGGGCTTGCCGGACTTCTCGCCGGTGGTGCAGCGATATACGTGAAGGAAAGCCTGTCTGGCAATGGCGCGGTGGCATCGGCCGACCCCGCCGCCTGCGCGGCCGCCGCCGAAAGGGCTGCGGCGATCACCCCCTTCTCGAAGGGCCAGGTCGCCGCCATGCGCACGGTCGACGAGCACCGCCCGCTGCCCGACCTCGTCTTCAACGGGCCGGACGGCACGAGGAAGACGATCGCCGACTTTTCCGGCAAGACCCTGCTCGTCAATCTCTGGGCGACCTGGTGCGTGCCGTGCCGCGAGGAGATGCCGGCGCTCAACGCGCTGGAAAAGGAGCTCGGCAGCGACAAGTTCGAGGTCGTGGCGATCAACATCGACACCGGCGACGACGAGAAGCCGAAAGCCTTCCTCACGGAAACGGGTGTCGGCGACCTCGCCTATTACCGTGACGCCTCGATGGGCGTCTTCAACACGCTGAAGAAGGAAGGCCTCGCCTTCGGCCTGCCCGTCACGCTGCTGATGGACGACAAGGGCTGCCTGATCTCCGCCATGAACGGCCCCGCCGCCTGGGACAGCGAGGATGCCAAGGCCCTGATCAACGCCGCATTGACGACGCCGGCAAGCTGATCGCTTATGCGCCCGCGTAGACCCGCGGCCGGCGAATGGCGATGAAGCCTGCTTCGTCCTTGCGGTGCGGGAATTCCGGCGCCGTATCGAACTCGATCGCCTGGCCGCTGCCGGTCATTGCCAGCACGCGGCGCGAATCCGGCCGGTCGATGACGCGCACGATCCTCGCCGCGATGCCGTCTCCCTGCTCAAGCCAGGTGACGTCGGCCGGGCGGAAGAGGATCTGCCCGCGGCCGTCGGCAACGCCCGCCGCGTCGAAGGCCACGCCGTCGACATAGGCCCTGCCGCCGCGGATATCCGCATCGAGCCGGTTGGCGTCGCCCAGGAAGTTCATCACGAAGGCATTGGCCGGATTGCGGCAGACGGCCTCCGGCGTCCCCTCCTGCACGATCCGCCCCTTGTCGAGGATGACGACACGGTCGGCAAGGTCCAGCGCCTCCTCCTGGTCGTGCGTGACGAAGAGCGTCGTGATGCCGAGCTCGTCATGGATCCTGCGCAGCCAGCGGCGCAGGTCCCGCCGCACGTTCGCATCGAGCGCGCCGAAGGGCTCGTCGAGCAGCAGCACGCGCGGATCGACGGCAAGCGCCCGGGCGAGCGCCACCCGCTGGCGCTGGCCGCCGGAGATCTGGCCGGGAAAGCGGTCCTCGAGGCCGCCGAGCTGCACGAGATCGAGCAGCTCCCTGACGCGGGCCGCGATCGCATCCGGCGAGCGCTTCACCTTGGAGACCTTCATGCCGAAGGCGATGTTCTCGCCCACCGTCATGTGCGGAAAGAGCGCGTAGTGCTGGAAGACGAAGCCGACGCCGCGCTCGCGCACGGGGATGTCGGTGGCGTTCTCCTCGCCGAAATAGATCGCCCCGCCATCGGCATATTCGAGGCCGGCGACCATGCGCAGGATCGTCGTCTTGCCGGAGCCGGACGGCCCCAGCAGCGCGACCAGCTCGCCGCTTCCGATCTCCAGCGAGACGCCGTGCACGGCGCGAAAGGTCTCGAACGTCTTGACCACGTTGTCGAGGCGGATCTTCAAGGTTTCGACTCCACAGTGACGCTGTCGGCGCCCGCGAGCGCAGAGGGGCGCTGGACGCGGCCCGCGCCCTGCCGCTCCAGCGCCACCTTGGCGACGAGCGTGACGATGGCGAGGCACGCGAGGATGGATGCGGCGGCAAAGGCGCCAGCCGCGTTGTAGTCGTGATAGAGCAGCTCGATATGCAGCGGCAGCGTGTTCGTCTGGCCGCGGATATTGCCGGAGACGACCGAGACGGCGCCGAACTCGCCCATCACGCGCGAATTGCAGAGCACCACGCCGTAGAGCAGCGCCCATTTGATGTTCGGCAGCGTGACCGAGAAGAAGGTGCGCCAGCCGCTCGCCCCGAGCGACGTCGCCGCCTCCTCGAGGTCGCGCCCCTGCGCCTGCATCAGCGGGATCAGCTCGCGCGCCACGAAGGGCGCCGTCACGAACATGCTGGCGAGCACGATGCCCGGCAGCGCGAAGAGGATTTTTATCTCCGCCGATTGCAGCGCCGGGCCGAACAGGCCCTGCAGGCCGTAGACGAAGAGATAGGAGACACCCGCGACGATCGGCGAGACCGAGAAGGGCAGCTCGATGACGACGGTGAGCAGCCGCTTGCCGGGAAAATCGTGCTTCGTGATCGCCCAGGCCGCCGCAACGCCGAAGGCCGTGTTGACCGGCACCGCGATGAGCGCCGTTGCGACCGTCAGCATGATGGCATGGCGCGTATCCGGATCGGCGATCGTCCCGGCAAAATAGCCGATGCCGCGCGAGAAGGCCTCGAAGGCGATGACGACGAGCGGCGCGACGATCATGAGCGCGACGAGAACAAGAACGATCGTCAGGAGGATGCGCCGGAAGACCGGATTGTCGCCGACGCGCGGCGGCTTGCCCTTTCCATGATGCGCCATGGTCAGCCCCTCACGGTGTAGCGCAAGGCGCGGGCCTGCATCAGGTTGGTCACCGCCAGCATGACGAAGGCCGTCAGCAGCATGACGGAGGCGATGGCGGCGGAGGCCGGATAGTCGTATTCCTCCAGCCGGATGAAGGCGAGGAGAGCGGTGATCTCCGTCGAGAACGGCTGGTTGCCGGCGATGAAGATGATGGCGCCGAACTCGCCGAGGCTGCGCGCGAAGGAAAGCGAGACGCCCGCCAGCAGCGCCGGCATCAAAAGCGGCAGGATGACGCCGGTGAAGATCGAGAGGTCGCTGGCGCCCAGCGTCTGTCCCGCCTCCTCCAGCGCCGGGTCAAGCTCCTCCAGCACCGGCTGCACCGTGCGCACGATGAAGGGGATGCTGGTGAAGCTCATCGCGACGATGATGCCGAGCGGCGTATAGGCGACCTTGATCCCGAGCACCGAGAGCGGCCCGCCGAACCAGCCGTTCGTGGCGAACAGCGTGGTGAGCGCGATGCCGGCGACGGCCGTCGGCAGCGCGAAGGGAAGGTCGACGAGCGCATCGACGAGGCGGCGGCCGGGGAAACGGTAGCGCACCAGCACCCAGGCGAGCGACAGGCCGAAGAGAAGGTTGAAGGCCGTCGCGGCCAGCGCGCAGGCGACCGTCACCCGGTAGCTGGCAAGGGCACGGTCGGACGAGACGATGCGCCAGTAGTCTTCCGGCCCGAGGCTCGCCGCCTTGAAGACGAGCGCGGTCAGGGGCAGCACCACGATGATGGCCACATAGACGAGGGTTATGCCGAGCGCGAGCGGCAATCCGGGCAGTACACGCCGTCTCAAGCGCGTCTTCCTTTCTCATGACGACAACCGGCGGGCTCTATGCCCGCCGGTCGCCTGAAAGACAATGGCTTTTGCCGGATCAGCGGCTGCCGTAGATCTTGTCCAGCGTGCCGCCTTCGGAAAAGTGCTCTTCCGAGATCTTCTTCCAGCCGCCGAAGACGTCGTCGACGTTGACGAGGCGGACTTCCGGGAACTGGTCCTTGAACTCGGCCGCGACCTTCTCGTCATGGACGCGGTGGCCGAATTCGGCGGCGATCTTCTGGCCTTCCGGCGCATAGAGGAAATCGAGATAGGATTTTGCGAGGTCGCGGCTGCCCCTGGCGTCGGCCACCTTGTCGACGATGGCGACGGGGAATTCCGCAAGCAGCGAGACTGAGGGCACGACGCTCTCGAACTTGTCCTCGCCGTACTGCTTGGCGATCGACTTGGTCTCCGCCTCGAAGGTGATGATGACGTCGCCGATCTCGCGCTCGACGAAGGTCGTCGTCGCCGCACGCCCGCCCGTGTCGAAGACCGGAACGTTGTCGAAGATCTTGGTGACGAATTCCTCGACCTTCGCCGGATCGTTGTCGAAGGCTTCCTTGGCGTAGGCCGTGGCGGCGAGATAGGTATAGCGCGCATTGCCGGATGTCTTCGGGTTGGGGAAGACCACCTTCACGTCGTCGCGGGCGAGGTCGGACCAGTCCTTGATGTTCTTCGGGTTGCCGGCGCGCACCAGGAAGGAGGGGAAGGAGTAGAAGGGCGAAGCATTGTTCGGGAACTTCGACTGCCAGTTTTCCGCGACGAAGCCGTTCTTCACGAGGAAGTCGATGTCCGTCACCTGGTTGAAGGTCACCACGTCGGCTTCAAGGCCCTCGACGATGGCGCGCGCCTGCTTGGATGTGCCGCCGTGGGACTGGTCGATGGTGACGCCGGGGTGCCCCTTCACGAAGGCCTCGTTCTCGGCGGCGAAGAGTTCGCGCGCCACGTCGTAGGAGGCATTCAGCAGCTTGTCGGCCGCATGCGCGGAGAGCGGAGCGGCGAGGCCGAGGAGAGCCACGCCGAGAAGGAGCAAACGTTTCATCTGGAAACCCCATGCGAGAAGAATTGGGGCGACAATAGCGGCCGGCCGGCCCGCATCCGAGACACGAGCCTGTCGCGCCGCCGGCGACAGGCGAAACATTTTTCCCTGAAAGGAAGGCTTGGCGGAATCTCCGCCGCTCAGCGCGTCGGGACCGGAACCTCGCCGCGATAGTCGTAGAAGCCGCGGCCGGACTTGCGGCCGAGCCAGCCGGCCTCGACATACTTCACCAGCAGCGGGCATGGGCGGTACTTGGAATCGGCGAGCCCGTCATGCAGGACCTGCATGATCGACAGGCACGTGTCGAGGCCGATGAAGTCGGCAAGCTGCAGCGGCCCCATCGGGTGGTTCGCGCCGAGCTTCATCGCCGTGTCGATGGCTTCCACCGAGCCGACCCCTTCATAGAGCGTGTAGATCGCCTCGTTGATCATCGGCAGCAGGATGCGGTTGACGATGAAGGCGGGGAAGTCTTCGGCGACCGTGATCGTCTTGTCCAGGCGGCCGACGAATTCCTTGGCGGCGGTGAAGGTCTCCTCCTCGGTGGCGATGCCGCGCACCAGCTCGACCAGCTTCATGACCGGCACAGGGTTCATGAAATGGATGCCCATGAAGCGCTCCGGCCTGTCCGTGGCCGAGGCGAGACGCGTGATCGACAACGAGGACGTGTTGGTGGCGAGGATCGCTTCCGGCTTCAGCACGGAACAGACCTGGCCGTATATCTTGCGCTTGACGGTCTCGTCCTCGGTCGCCGCCTCGATCACGAGGTCGGCATCGGAAAGGTCGTTGATGTCGGTGGAGCCCTTGATCAGGGAAAGGGCCTTCTTGCGGTCGTCGTCGGTCATCTTGCCGGAGGAGACCTGACGGGCGAGATTGCCGTTGATCGTGGCAAGCCCCGCTTCGATGCGCTCGGCGGACAGGTCGTAGAGATGGACCTTGTATCCGGCAAGGGCTGCGACATGCGCGATGCCGCATCCCATCTGGCCTGCACCCACAATACCGACGTTCTTGATCATAGCGCCAATCGCCCCGTCATTTCAGTCCACGCCCTCGGCGCAGGCAAAAAAATACCGGGCCGGTCGAGCCGGCCCGGTGAAGTGATAAAGGGACACGACGCATTTTTCCAGTGAAATCATCGTCGCGAAAGCATGGGCAAGGCCCCTCAAAGCGCCTTTTCGAGCTCAGGCAGGGCGTCGAAGAGGTCTGCGACGAGGCCGTAGTCTGCGACCTGGAAGATCGGCGCCTCCTCGTCCTTGTTGATGGCGAC
>NZ_JBJIEP010000024.1:0-12788 GCF_046557955.1 Shinella agrisoli
CTGCACCGGCCGGGATGCGCATCCCGGCCGGTGCATCCAGTAAACCACACTTCTTCCACACAAGCCCGAGGATGACGCAAGAAGAGGGGGCGGTCACAAATGAGACGGAGCCGCGTTCCGCACCGGTCGATGGGAAGGAAAACATCTCCTCCCCTCCGTCATCCTCGGGCTTGACCCGAGGATCCACCCGCCCCGCCAACCAACTTCGACAGCCGAAACGGAAACCCGAAGCGCCCTCTCCCCTCCCCTAAAACACGAAACCCGCACCTTGCGATGCGGGTTTCGCCATTGCGGAAAAACTGTTTCTCCGGTCAGCCGCGCAGGATGCCGCGGCCGGCGTACCGCGCCTGCGCACCCAGCTGCTCCTCGATGCGGATGAGCTGGTTGTACTTGGCGGTGCGGTCGGAACGGGCGAGCGAGCCGGTCTTGATCTGGCCGCAGTTGGTGGCGACGGCAAGGTCGGCGATGGTGGAGTCTTCCGTCTCCCCGGAGCGGTGCGACATGACGGCGGTGTAGCTCGCCTTGTGCGCGGTCTCGACGGCGTCGAGCGTTTCGGAGAGCGAGCCGATCTGGTTGACCTTGACGAGGATCGAGTTGGCGACGCCCATCTTGATGCCGTCGCGCAGGCGCGCGGAGTTGGTGACGAACAGGTCGTCGCCGACGAGCTGCACCGTCTTGCCGATCTTGTCGGTCAGCGCCTTCCAGCCGTCCCAGTCGTCTTCGGCCATGCCGTCCTCGATCGAGAAGATCGGGTACCTGGCGGTGAGTTCGGCAAGGTAGTCGGCCATGGCGCCCGGCTCCAGCGTGCGGCCCTCGCCTTCGAGGACGTACTTGCCGTCCTTGAAGAATTCCGTCGAGGCGCAGTCGAGCGCGATGTAGACGTCCTCGCCCGGACGGTAGCCGGCCTTCTCGATCGACTTCATGATGAAGTCGAGGGCGGCGGGGGCCGAGGCGAGGCCCGGCGCGAAGCCGCCCTCGTCGCCGACATTGGTGTTGTGGCCGTCGCTGGCGAGCTGCTTCTTCAGCGTGTGGAAGACCTCCGAGCCCACGCGCACGGCGTCGCGCACCGTCTCGGCGCCGACCGGCACGATCATGAATTCCTGGAAGTCGATCGGGTTGTCGGCGTGCGCGCCGCCGTTGATGATGTTCATCATCGGCACCGGCAAGACGCGGGCGTTCGGGCCGCCGACATAGCGGTAGAGCGGCAGGTTGGCGGCTTCCGCGGCGGCCTTGGCGACGGCGAGCGAGACGCCGAGAATGGCGTTGGCGCCGAGGCGCGACTTGTTCGGCGTGCCGTCGAGCTCGATCATCGTCTGGTCGATGTGGATCTGGTCTTCCGCCTCGAGACCGCCGATCGCCTCGAAGATCTCGCCGTTGACGGCGGCGACCGCGTTTTCGACACCCTTGCCGAGGTAGCGCTTGCCGCCGTCGCGCAGCTCCACGGCCTCGTGCGCGCCGGTCGAGGCGCCCGACGGTACGGCCGCGCGGCCGAAGCTGCCATCCTCGAGGTGCACGTCCACTTCGACGGTGGGATTGCCGCGGCTGTCGAGGATCTCGCGGCCGATGATGTCGATGATTGCGGTCATGGATATCGTCCTGGTTCGGGGTTTATAAATCGATTAAAATCCACTTTTAATCGACGATGCGGAAATTTCAATGGCGCGGGCGCCGCAGACAAAACGGATGGCACGCCTCCGTGTCATCCGTTTGAAACCTTTAGCCTTTGGCGATCGCGTCGAAGGCAAGCAACTTTTCCAGGAGCCGCGGCATGTCCTTCAGATGCACCATGTTCGGCCCGTCGGAGGGCGCGTTGTCCGGATCCTCGTGCGTCTCGATGAAGAGGCCGGCGACGCCGACCGCGACGGCCGCCCGCGCCAGCGTCTCGACGAACTCGCGCTGGCCGCCGGAGGAGCCGCCCTGCCCGCCCGGCTGCTGTACGGAATGCGTCGCGTCGAAGACGACCGGCGCGCCGAGCGAAGCCATGATCGGCAAGGCGCGCATGTCGGAAACCAGCGTGTTGTAGCCGAAGGACGCGCCGCGCTCGCACAGGAGCACGTTCGGATTGCCGCTCTCGGTGAACTTCGCCAGCACGTTCCTCATGTCCCAGGGCGCGAGGAACTGGCCCTTCTTGACGTTGATCGTCCGCCCGGTCTTCGCCGCGGCGACCAGAAGGTCGGTCTGCCGCGAGAGGAAGGCCGGGATCTGCAGGATGTCGACGGTCTTCGCGACGATGCCGCACTGCTCTTCCGTGTGGATGTCCGTCAGCACCGGAAAGCCGAAATCCTTCTTGAGGTCGGCGAAGATCTCCAGCGCCTTATCAAGCCCGATGCCGCGCTTGCCAGAGAGCGACGTACGGTTCGCCTTGTCGAAGGAGGACTTGTAGACGAGGCCGATGCCGAGCTTGCCGCAGAGCTCGGCGAGCGTGCCGGCGATCATGTAGGCATGGTCGCGGCTCTCCATCTGGCAGGGGCCGGCGATCAGCGAGAAACGTTCCGTCTGCGAGAAGGTGACCTTCTTCGGCCCTTCGCCGACGACGACGGTGGAATTGGTTTTCATCTCATTCTCCAAAGACAAAGAGGACGCCCTGCCCCGGCGCCGGCGGCACCAGCAGGCGCCCGTCCCGTTCCGTGAAGGCGACGCCGCGCCCGCTCAGCAGGCGGCGGCAGCCGGACAGGTCGGAAACCCTGAAGACGACCGCCCGGCCCTTCAGCCCGCGGTCGCCGCCGGCGACCGGCGCGATCCCGTAGAAACCTTCGAGGCCGGCGTCGTTCACGACGGTGATGCGGCCGCGCGGCGTGTCGACCGACATGCCGAAGGACATGGCCTCGACCTCGCGCTCGTCGGCCGCTTCCTGCACCAGATACTGGAAGTCGGTCGGGTTCTGCTCCGACAGCACCACCTCGGCGAGCGAGACGACGCCGTTCTCGTGCGCTTCCAGCGAGGCGCGGTCGGCGGGCAGCGGAAGGATGCGCTGCGAGGCGAAGAAGAAGAAATCGGGGCTGCGCAGGTCGGCGGCGAAGGCGAGCCGGAAGCTGCCGGTCGCGGCCGTGCCGTCGGGCAGCAGCATGTCGCGGGAGAACTCCAGCACCTCGCCGCCGGAAAGGCCGGCCGCCGTATAGCGCTGGTCGTCCTCCCAGGCATTGCCGCTCGCCATGGCGATGGCGGAAAAACCTTCGATACCGCGTCGGAAACGGAAGGCCTGGTCGCGCGCGACGAAGACATTGCCCGCCCGCGCGGCCTCCTCGCATTCCTCGCGGTTGGCGATGCCGAGCGGTTCCAGATAGCTGCCGTCGGCAAGGAAGACGCAACAGTTCTCCGTGCCGAAGGGATGGCGCGCATCGCTCGCGACGGTGAAGCCGAGCCGCGTCAGCCGTTCGCGGGCGACTGCAAGGTCGGACACCGGCAGCACCAGATGGTCGATCGGGCGGGGTGTTCTCGAACTCACGGTCATGGGTAAAATCCGGTCGTGTTTCAGGCGACCCGTGCTTTGCATGCTTTCGGCCCGCAATGCAAGGCCGGCACCGCGCAAGGGGGCGGCGGGAACTTTTCCCGTCCCGGGCCATTCCAGACGACTTTTCCGCATGGGGGCAGACCTATTCCGAAATCCCGCGACATCACCCGGCAGCGCAACCTGCACGAATCCCGTCCCGTCTGGGCCGACTCGCCGCGCATTTCTCTGCGCACGCAGAAAACCGCCTCGCACGGCGATTACGATGTCATCATCGTCGGAGCCGGCATTTCCGGCGCGCTGATGGCCCACGCGCTGGCGGATGGAAAGCGCGGCGTGCTCGTCGCCGACCGGCGGCGGCCGGTGCACGGCAGCACGCTCGCCAGCACGGCGATGATCCAGCACGAGATCGACGTTCCCCTGCACAAGCTCGCCGGCATGATCGGCGAGGAGAAGGCCCGCCGCGCCTGGCAGCGCTCCGCCCGCGCCGTCGAGCAGCTGACGCGCATCGTCGCGGACATCGGCATTTCCTGCGGCTTCGAGCGCAAGGCGACGCTGTTCCTCGCCGGCGACGAATATGGCCATCGGGCCCTGCGCACGGAGACCGATGCGCGCCACGCCGCCGGCATAGAGGCGGACTTCCTTAACGCAGCCGCGCTCGCCGACCGCTTCTCCATCGACCGCAGCGGCGCGATCCTCAGCGACATCTCCGCCTCGGCGAACCCGGCGCAGATGGCGGCCGGCATCCTGCGGGCGGCGGCGGCGCGCGGGGTCGAAATCGCAAGCCCGCTGGAAATCACCGACATACGCGCGACGGCGCAGGGCGTCTTCCTCGCCACCGCGGACGGCAGGATCCTCTCGGCCCGCCACGCCGTCTTCTGCTCCGGCTACGAGTTCCTGGAGGCCGTCGCCGACAAGGACCACGCCATCATCTCCACCTGGGCGCTCGCCACCCCGCCCGGCACGGCCCTGCCGGACTGGCTGAAGGACTGCATCGTCTGGGAAGGCGCCGATCCCTACCTCTATTTCCGCCGCACCCGCGACGGCCGCCTTATCGCCGGCGGCGAGGACGAGGAGAGCGAAGATGCCTACGCCTCGCCGAAGACGCTCACGCGCAAGGCCGCGACGATCCGCAGGAAGGTCGAGGCGCTGCTCGGCCTCCGCCTGCCGGAGCCGGACCACGTCTGGGCCGCCCCCTTCGGCACGACCCGCACCGGCCTGCCGCTGATCGGCTGCATTCCCGGCCTTCCCAACGTCTTCGCCGTCATGGGCTTCGGCGGCAACGGCATCACCTTCAGCCAGATCGCCGCCGAGATCGTTTCGGCGCAGATCGCCGGCCACGGCGATGCGGACGCGGACCTTTTCGCCTTCCGCAGCCGCCAATCTTGACGAACCGCCATCCGGGACGGGCGATATTCCCCTTCCGTTGAATGGTTGCGGACGGCAAGGCGGGGTATGCTCGGCAAAGACCTGCGAAGACCGGACCGCCATGCTGCTCGCCATCCTTTCCGACATCCACGCCAACCGCGAGGCCTTCGAGGCGGTGCTGGTCGCCGCCGAGGCGGCGGGCGCCGGGCGCTTCGTGCTGCTCGGCGACATCGTCGGCTATGGCGCCGATCCGGAATGGTGCGCCGAACAGGCGATGAGGCTTGCCGGGACGGGCGCGATCGTGCTGCGCGGCAACCATGACGATGCCGTCGGCAACCCCGCCGTCTCGATGAACGCCACCGCGACGCTCGCGCTCGAATGGACGCGCCGGCAGCTCGGCAGTAAGACCCGGGCGTTCCTTGCCGCCCTGCCCTTCGATGCGCGCGAGGGCGATTGCCTCTTCGTGCATGCCGATGCCAGTGCGCCGTCCGACTGGAACTACGTGCTCGACGACAGCGACGCCGGCCGGCACCTTGCGGCCAGCGATGCGCGGGTGAACTTCTGCGGCCACGTGCACAAGCCCGCCCTCTACTGCACCGCGCCGGGCGGCAAAGTCTCGCATTTCCGCCCCGTCGCCGCGACTGCGGTGCCGCTCCTGCCGCAGCGCCGCTGGCTTGCCGTCATGGGGTCGGTCGGCCAGCCGCGCGACGGCAATCCGGCCGCCGCCTTCGCGCTCTACGATACCGAAAGCGCGGAACTGCGCTTCCTGCGCGCCGCCTATGACACGGAAAAGGCGGCCGGCAAGATCCTGGCGGCGGGCCTTCCCGCCTCGCTCGCCGATCGCCTGTTCAGGGGACGCTAGATGGCGAATGCGCGGCTGAAACCCGGTGACGTGATCGACGGCTTCGTCATCGAGGACATCGCGCACAACGGCGGCATGGCCCGGATCTGGAAGGTCAGCCGGCCCGACATCGACTTCCCCATCCTCATGAAGGTGCCGGTCATCGGCGAGGGCGACGATCCGGCGGCCATCGTCGGCTTCGAGATGGAGCAGATGATCCTGCCGCGCCTTTCCGGCCCGCACGTGCCGCGCTTCGTCGCCAACGGCGATTTCGCCACGCTCCCCTACATCGTCATGGAGCGCCTGCCCGGCACCTCGCTCTATCCGCTGCTCGAGCGCCTGCCGCTGCCGCCGGACGAGGCGGCCGCGATCGGCGCCAAGGTCGCGGTCGCGCTCGATTCGCTGCACCGCCAGCATGTCGTCCATCTCGACCTGAAGCCGTCGAACGTGATGTTCCGCGACAGCGGCGAGGCGGTGCTCATCGATTACGGCCTTGCCCGCCATGTCCACCTGCCGGACCTGATGGACGAGCAGTTCCGCCTGCCCTACGGCACGGCGCCCTACATGGCGCCCGAACAGGTGCTCGGCACGCGCAGCGATTTCCGCAGCGACCTCTTCGCGCTCGGCGTCATGCTCTATTTCTTCTCGACCGGCGAACGCCCGTTCGGCGATCCGCAGCGCCTCAAGGGCCTGAAACGCCGGCTCTGGCGCGATCCGCCGCCGCCGCGCGCCCGCAACGCCGCCGTTCCGCCCGCGCTCCAGGAGGTCATCCTGCGCTGCCTGGAGGTGAACCCGGCCTGGCGCTATCCGAGCGCCGCCCAGCTTGCGCTCGACCTGCAGGACCTGTCCGCCGTCAAGCTGACGGCGCGGGCGGAGAAGATGAAGCGCGATCCGCTCTCCATGGTGCTGCGCCGCCGCTTCAATCCGGTGCCGATCGAGACCGTGAAGCCGCAGGCGGCGGAAGCCCAGCTCGCCAACGCGCCGATCGTCGCCGTCGCGATCGACCTTGCCGGCGGCGCGCCGGAGCTTGCCGAGGCGATGCGCACGACCGTCGCCCGCATCATCGAGAACACGCCGGACGCCCGCATCGCCTGCCTCAACGTCCTGAAGATCAACCGCATCGCCATCGACACCTCGCTGGACGAGGAAGGCCGCAACAAGCACGTGCTGCGCCTCGTCGAGCTGCGCACCTGGTCGACGGGCCTGCCCGCCCCCGGCGGCGGCATCACCTTCCATGTGCTGGAGGCCGTCTCGCCCGCCGACGCCATCCTCGAATATGCCCGGGAAAACTACGTCGACCACATCGTGATGGGCGCGCGCGCCGAATCGGCCATGCGCTCCATGCTCGGCAGCGTCTCCGGCGAGGTGGCGGCGCACGCGCCCTGCACGGTGACGGTGGTGCGCAGCCGCCCGCGCCCGGAATAGAAAGCCGTATTCCGGCGTAAGCTTCTGTAAAACCGGGGAAAATACGCCGCTTCCCCTGCGGGCGGAAGGCTCCCGCCTCATGCGGCCGGCCGTCTCGGCCCTGCGGCGGGGCGACCCGTCATTCCCCTGTCATGTGACGATGATGTCTCTTCCCGCGTGAATGCACCCGGCGGCCGCCATGCATGATGCCGGCCCCCATCGGAGTACGCGTGAATGGACATGGCTCAGGCCTTCGCCCTTGCCTCGGGCGCTCTCGTCGCGACCAACCTCGCCAGCATCCTCATCGCCGGCAAGCGGCTGAAGCCCACCGGCGCCCCGCCGCCGGAAATCGCGGAAAAGCCGCCCGTCTCGATCGTCATACCCGTCCGCGGCATCGAGAATTTCTCCGCCGAGACGCTCGCCCGCGCCTTCCGCCTCACATGGCCCGACTACGAGCTCCTCTTCTGCGCCGCCCAGGGCAACGATCCGATCATCGCGGAAATCGAGAAGACGGCGGCCGCCCATCCCCATGTCGCCGCGCGCATCCTCGTCGGCGACGACCGCATCAGCGCCAATCCCAAGCTCAACAACTGCGTCAAGGGCTGGCAGGCCGCGCGCCACGACTGGGTGATCCTTGCCGATTCGAACGTGCTGATGCCGCCGGATTACGTGCAGCACCTGATGGCCGGCTGGCGGCGCGATTCGGGCCTCGTCTGCTCGACGCCGCTCGGCTCGCGGCCGGACGGATTCTGGGCGGAGGTCGAATGCATGTTCCTCAACACCCAGCAGGCGCGCTGGCAATATGCCGGCGAGGCCGTCGGCCTCGGCTTCGCGCAGGGCAAGAGCATGCTCTGGTACAAGCCGATGCTCGACGCCAACGGCGGCATCCACGCGCTGAACGCGGAGATCGCCGAGGACGCGGCCTCGACCAAGCTGGTGAACCGCCTCGGCCTCAAGGTGCATCTCGTCTCCTCGCCCTTCGAGCAGCCGCTGGGCCGTCGCACCGGCCACGAGATCTGGTCGCGCCAGTGCCGCTGGTCGCGTCTGCGCCGCGTCACCTTCCCGGGCTTCTTCGCGCCGGAAATCCTGCTCGGCGTCCTGCCGCCCCTGCTGCTCGCCGTCGTCGCGGCGCTCCTCGGCGACACGGCGCCTGCGCCCGTCGTCCTCCTGGTGCTTGCCGGCATCTACCTGCCGGAAATCGCCCTCGCCCTTGCAAAGGGCTGGCGCGTCTCCCTTTGGTCTTTGCCGGCGATGATCGTGCGGGACGTCATGATGCCCGCCATCTGGCTGCGCGCCTGGATCGACGGCACCATCGACTGGCGCGGCAACACCATGACCATCGGCACGACGGCCTGCGAACTGAAGGAAGCGCCGGCCGGGTCGTAAGCGGGACAAGCCCCCCTGTAAGATCGGGTGATTGCACGGCGGATTCCAGGCGAAGCATACGGCTTCGAGGGACGTTGTCGTGGGAAGTGATCAGGCCCCTTCTTGGCAAGCGCTCCGCCTTTCTCTCGACAAGCGCTTGAAACGCCCATTTGCTGTTGCGGCAAAGGCCGGATGCGTGTATCTCCGCATCGCCGGGACGGAGTGTAGCGCAGCCTGGTAGCGCATCTGGTTTGGGACCAGAGGGTCGGGAGTTCGAATCTCTCCACTCCGACCACGTCCGGCGGGCGTTTCGATGCCAAATGCTCTTCCGGTCATTTCCCCTTTACGGAATCCGGGTTATGCATTCTCGGACGCGCGCCGGCGGAACGGCGTGCCTTTATGCGAGAATTCTGGAGCCGCTTCGATGACCGCGAAGATCTATCGTCCCGCCAAGACCGCTATGCAGTCCGGCAAGGCCAAGACTCACCTCTGGGTTCTGGAGTTCGATGCGGAGAAACCTCGGACGATCGACCCGATCATGGGCTATACGAGTTCCGCCGACATGTACCAGCAGGTGAAGCTGACCTTCGAGACCAGAGAAGAAGCGATCGCCTATGCGACGCGCAACGGCATCGAATACCGCGTGATCGAGCCGAAGGAAGCGACCCGCAAGCGCGTCGCCTATCCGGACAACTTCCGCTTCAACCGCATGCAACCCTGGACCCACTGAGGTCCCGCCGGCCCCTTAGCTCAGCTGGATAGAGCATCTGCCTTCTAAGCAGAATGTCGCAGGTTCGAGCCCTGCAGGGGTCGCCAATCTTGTGCAATTGATTGCAAAATTGAAGCACTGTTGCTGCAATCCCGCCTATTTCGTCTTGCGCAGCGAATCGATCAGCTCGTTCTCGACGCGGTTGCCGGTGCGGATGCCGAGGCGTTTCACGGTGCCGCCGTTCAGCTCCAGCACGTAGTCGATCGGGCCCTTCGAATCGATGATCGCCTCCGAGAGCGGCTCGGCGTTCTCCTTGATCGACCGGATCCGGCCGTCCTTGCCGATGAACAGCATGTCGAGCGCGATATAGGTGTTCTTCATCCACATGAAGACCTGCCGCGTCTCGCCGAAGGCGAACAGCATGCCCTGGTCGGGCGCCATTTCGGTCCGGTGCATCAGCCCCTGTTCGCGCTGGCGCGGCGTCACGGCGAGCTCCACCGTGAAGGCATGGCTCTTGCCGTTCTTCGTCACGATGGTCAGCGGCTGCCTGTCGAACGCCTCGTCCGCGGCGGCTGCGGGCGCCAGGCAAAGAAAAAGCGCCAGGACGGCGCTTGCCAGGCGTGCGACACCGAGGGCGCGCGCAAAACCCGCCATCAGTGCGCCCTGTTGCCGGGATGCGGGATATCCGGGTGGATTTCCGCGGCCATCAGGCCCTTCTCGCCATCGCCGAAACGCACCAGCACGACCTGGCCGGGGCGCAATTCCGTGAGGCCGAAGCGGCGCAGCGTCTCCATATGGATGAAGATGTCTTCCGTGCCCTCGCCGCGGGTGAGGAACCCGAAGCCCTTCGTGCGGTTGAACCATTTTACGAGGACGCGCTCGAGCCCGCTCGACGGGGTGACCTGCACGTGGGTCTTGACCGGCGGCATCTGCGAGGGATGCACGGCCGTCGACTGGTCCATGGAAAGGATGCGGAACGCCTGGTAGCCGCGCTCGCGCTTCTGGATCAAAGCGACGACGCGCGTGCCTTCCAGGACCGTCTGGTAGCCGTCGCGGCGAAGGCACGTGACGTGCAGCAGCACATCCTGCATGCCGTTGTCCGGCACGATGAAGCCGAACCCCTTGGCGACGTCGAACCACTTGATGACACCGGTGATCTCGATCAGATCGACGGCGTCGTTGCTCTGGTCATCACGGCCCGTGATTTCCTTTGAAGACACCCTGTCCGCCATGACCTGCCAGCCCCTCGTTTACGCGTCACATGAGTTACGGTTAACTGATTCTTGAGAACCAGAATAACATTGTCCCGATGCGAATGCGCAAGCCCCTTTGAAAGTTTTGCCGGCCCCATTGGTAGGCCGCAAGGCTTGCCTGAGGCTGACAAAAACCTAATCTTCAGGGCGATTCCCATTCAGAGGATATTCCAATGCGTTATCTCCACACGATGGTCCGGGTCAAAGACATCGACCAGTCCCTCCATTTCTACTGCACGCTCTTCGGCCTTCAGGAAGTTCGCCGCCTGGAGAACGAGAAGGGCCGTTTCACCCTGATCTTCCTCGCCGCGCCCGAGGATGTCGCGGCGGCGCGCGAGAATGCGGCGCCCTGCCTGGAGCTCACCTACAACTGGGATCCCGAGGACTATGCGGGCGGACGCAACTTCGGCCACCTCGCCTACGAGGTCGACGACATCTACGCCATCTGCCGGAAGCTGATGGACAACGGCGTCACCATCAACCGCCCGCCGCGCGACGGCCACATGGCCTTCGTGCGCTCGCCGGACGGCATCTCCATCGAAATCCTGCAGAAGGGCGAGAGCCTGGCGCCGGCCGAACCCTGGACCTCGATGGGCAATACGGGCGCCTGGTAAACCGCCCGGACGCAAGCTCCGGGCAAAGCTTGCGTCCTATACCCTTCAGCGACGAACCATCGTTTCGCCGTATTTGACCGGAAGAACTTGCCGCTCCGGTCGTACGCCAGTCATGAGGGGGCGTCTGGCCGTTTCCGGGCCGGATTGCTTCCCGTTCTGCGCGTTCACGGCTTCGCACGCTTCGGCCTTTACACCTCCGGCCGAAACTGTAACATCGCGGCAACCGCAGCTTGGCCCCTCCGGCTTTTCTCGATTGCGGTTGCGACTGTTTGAAGAAATGGCCCTACCGGCGGCAAGACCGAGGGCACGAACGTCGAAAGCGGGGGAAAGCCTTTGCAGGACATGCAGGGAAAGTGGCCGAGCCTGAAGACGCTGCGGTATGGATTGCTGCTCGCCGTTTCGGTTGCCACGCTCTCGGGCTGCGTTTCCGCAGTCTCCACGGATTTGCGCGCGGACAACAAGCTCGCGCAGGAAAAGGAAGAAACCGTCGCCGAGGGCAGCGCGGACGAAACCGCGACGCCCGTAGCAGCCGACGGAACGGCGCAGGTCGCCGACGCCGCCACGGCCGATGCTGCGGGCGCGACGGGCCAGCAGGGCGCGGAGGAAGCCGGCCGCGACATGGCCGGCCTCGTCATGCAGCCGACATCGCTCAATGCGGGCAAGGCGAGCATCTATTCCGACGGCGGCCAGGTGACGCCGGCCGGCAGCGCCTATGCGACGCAGACCGCCGGCACCAACGCCGCTACGGGCAGCCTCTATGCCGGTCCGGCGCAGGGTGCGGATGAGACCGGCCGCCTCCCCGTCGAGGACATGCCGCCGGTCGATTCGGCCGCAGGTCAGCAGGTCGCCACGTTCGAGGACGGCAAGGCCGTGGCCCTGCCGGAAAACATCCCCATCCCGAAGACGGCGCGCACCGCGCTGGTGGAAGAGGCCGCGACCGGCAACGCCGCCGACAGGGCGCTTGCCGTGCCGGCGGACGACGCGAGGACGGCAGGCGCGCTGCCGGAAACGACCACCGTTGCCGAAACGAAGAACGGGCAGCGCAAGACGCTGACGCTCGCCTCGCTCTTTGCCGACAAGCGCCAGGCGAAGGAGCAGTTCGACGGCGAGCGCTTTGCGGAAAAGCCGCGCCGCGTGCTCAACCGCGACAGCGCGAATGCGACGCAGAAGGCCTCGCTCGGCACCCTGCCCGGCGTGTCAACCGCCAATGCGCTCTTCGCGACGGACCATTCCGAGGCCGAGGAGATCGAGGACGATGAGCCGCAGTTCAAGGAAGTGGCCTCGCTCGCCGGCCTTGCGCGCCTTGCGCCGAACGGCCTGTGGCTGCAGACCGAGAAGGTGAAGACCGGCTGCTTCAAGCCGGAACTGCTCCAGGTGCTGAAGACGATCGAGAAGCATTACGACAAGCCGATCATCGTCACCTCCGGCCTGCGCGGCGTGAAGCGGAACCGCGCCAAGCAGTCCCTGCACACGCGCTGCGAGGCGGCGGACATCCAGATCGCCGGGGTCAGCAAGTGGGAGCTGGCCGAGTATCTGCGCAGCATGCCGGGCCGCGGCGGCGTCGGCACCTACTGCCATACCGAATCCGTGCATATCGACATCGGCCCGGAGCGCGACTGGAACTGGCGCTGCCGCCGGCGCAAGTAAGCACCGTCACCTAACCCCTTGGAATTGAAATCATTTTTCTTTCTCGAAGCCGCCACATGGCGGCTTTTCATTTTTTTGACACAACGGCTTTTTCCCGCTTGCGGAAGGCAAAACGCCCTTCTATAAGACGCCCACCGCA
>NZ_JBJIEP010000025.1:0-69511 GCF_046557955.1 Shinella agrisoli
CGCGCCCTTCGTCTATCGGTTAGGACGCCAGATTTTCATTCTGGAAAGAGGGGTTCGACTCCCCTAGGGCGTGCCACTCTCCCCTTCTCCGAATTCCCGTGTTTTCCTCCGCTTGAGACCGCCGTTCCGGCTGTTGAAAAAGTTGCGCCGAAGGCGATTTTCGGTCTTGCGCATCCAGCCGGTCCTGATTAGAAGACGCCCACCGCACGCGCCCTTCGTCTATCGGTTAGGACGCCAGATTTTCATTCTGGAAAGAGGGGTTCGACTCCCCTAGGGCGTGCCACCTTCCCCCTTCGCATATCCGCCGAAATCGCGCCCGCTCAGAACGCCTTTGCGGCGTCGATGACGCGGAACTGGATGCGCCGGCTGCCCTGCCAGCTGTCGGCGGAAAGCGTGCCGGCGAGATGCACCGCCTGCCCGCGCTCCTTCATCAGGAAAAGGCCGAGATCGGCTTCCGCCGCGCGGAACGCCATGGCGTCGAGCCGGCCGCCGTCCGGGCCTTCCAGGCCGATGCGCAGGTGATTGACGCCGACGGGCCGCACGTCGCGGATGCGATGGGCGGGCAGCGCGAAGACCGGCTGCGGATGGCCGGAGCCGTAGGGGCCGGCCTGTTCCAGCTGGTCGGCGAGCGCCAGCGTCGCGCCGCTCGCGCTGAGCGCCCCGTCGATCTTCAGGGTTTCCACGGCCACCAGCTCGCGCACGGCGCGTTCCGCCCGCTCCTCGAAGAAGCTGCGCAACCGGCCGAGATTGGCCCGCTCCACCGTCAGGCCCGCCGCCATGGCGTGGCCGCCGCCCTTGACGAGGATGCCCTCCTCCACGGCGGCGCGCACCATGCGCCCGAGGTCGAAGCCGCTGATCGAGCGGCCGGAACCGGTGCCCTTGCCCGACGGATCGAAGGCGATGGCGAAGGCCGGGCGGCGGAAACGGTCCTTGAGGCGCGAGGCCAGCAGGCCGACGACGCCGGGATGCCAGCCCTCGCGGGCCGTCAGGATCACCGAGGCGTTCTCGCCGTCGCCGTATTCCGCCTGCGCCTCGGCCTCCGCCTCGGCCAGCATCGCGGTCTCCATGGCCTGGCGCTCGCGGTTCAGCTCGTCGAGCTGCCTTGCGATGCGCTCGGCCTCGCCCGGCTCGTCGATGGTCAGAAGCCGGCTGCCGAGCGCCGCATCGCCGATGCGCCCGCCGGCATTGATGCGCGGGCCGACGAGGAAGCCGAGATGATAGGGCGTCACCGGCCCGCCGATGCCCGCCTGCTTCAGCAGCGCCGTCAGGCCGGCATTGCCGAGGTGGCGCGCGGCGACGAGACCCTTCACCACATAGGCACGGTTGAGGCCCTTCAGCGGAACGACGTCGCAGACCGTGGAGAGCGCGACGAGATCGAGCATGGAAAGGAGATCGAAGTCCGCCGCCCGCGCATCGCCCCGCGCGCGCAGAAGCCGCTGCAGGGCGACGAGCACGAGGAAGACGACGCCCGCGGCGGAAAGATGCCCCTGCCCCGAGAGGTCGTCCTCGCGGTTCGGGTTGACCAGCGCATGCGTCGGCGGCAGGTCCTCGCCGACCTGGTGATGGTCGATGACGACGACGTCGATGCCGCGCTCGCGCGCGACGGCGAGCGATTCGTGGCTGGTCGAGCCGCAGTCGACCGTGATGATCAGCTCGGCGCCGCGCTCGATCAGCTGGGCGATGGCGTTCGGGTTCGGCCCGTAGCCCTCGAAGATGCGGTCGGGAATGTAGATTTCCGCCGGCACGCCGAAATGCGCGAGGAAACGGAAGAGCAGCGCCGAGGAGGCCGCGCCGTCGACGTCGTAGTCGCCGAAGATCGCGACGCGCTCACCCCGCTCGACGGCGCGCGCCAGCCGCTCGGCCGCCGCCTCGCAGTCCATCAGCCCGTAGGGCTCCGGCATCAGGCGGCGCAGCGTCGGATCGAGGAATTCCAGCGCATTCTCGTAGGGCACGCCGCGGCCGGCGAGCACGCGGCAGATGAGGTCGGGAAGGCCATGGGTCTGGCTCATCGCCAGCGCGCGGTTCTCCCCCGCCTGGTCGAGCCGCGCCACCCAGCGCTGGCCGGTCGCCGAACGCTCGACGCCGAGGAAGGCGCGGCTGACGGGATCGGCATTTTCCAAGATGCTCATGGCGGCTCCGGCAACCAGACTGCAAACAAAGTCGCGACAACCTCTCCGTCGTCGTGCTCGGGCTTGAGCCGAGCATCCACCCGCCTTCCCGGAGGATGACGGCAGTGGGTATGGCGAGGTTTATCGACGACCTGATAGCACGCCTTGCCGAAGACGGGAAAATCAAACCGTCTTCGGCCGCTCGATGCGGATCACCTGCGGCTCGCCGACGAGGTAGCCCTCGCCCTTGATGGCGGCGACGGCCTTGCGGACGGAATCCTCCATCGTCGCGTGGGTGACGAGGATGATCGTCTTCGGGTCGGTCGATTCGGCGCTCGCCTGCGCGCGCTGCACGATCGATTCGAGCGAGATGCCGTTCTCCGCCATGTGCCGGGCGATGCTGGCGAAGACGCCGGTGCGGTCCTCGACGGACAGGCGGATGAAGTAGCCGCCGTGGTGCTTCCTGATCTGCGCGCGCTTGTAGGGCGCGAGCGCGGCGGCCGGGCGGCCGAGCGCGGGCACGGTCTGCGCCCCGGGGCGGCTTTTCGCGATGTCGGCGATGTCGCCGAGCACGGCCGAGGCCGTGGCGTTTCCGCCCGCGCCGGGGCCGACCATCAGGAGTTCGCCGAGGATGTCCGATTCGATCGCCACCGCATTCGTCACGCCGTCCACCTGCGCGATCACGCTGTCGAGCGGCACCATGGTCGGATGCACGCGCTGCTCGACGCCCGTATCGGTCTTCTGGGCGACGCCGAGCAGCTTGATGCGGTAGCCGAGGTCGGCGGCGGCGCGGATGTCGTCGATCGAGATGTTGGTGATGCCTTCCAGATAGATGTCGTCGGCCGCAATCGTCGTGCCGAAGGCGAGCGTCGTCAGGATCGAAAGCTTGTGCGCCGTGTCGTTGCCCTCGATGTCGAAGGCGGGATCGGCTTCCGCATAGCCGAGGCGTTGCGCCTCCTTCAGGCAATCCTCGAAGGACAGCCCCTCCTTCTCCATCTTGGTCAGGATGTAGTTGCAGGTGCCGTTCATGATGCCGTAGACGCGGGAGATCGTGTTGCCCGTCAACGACTCCCGCAGCGCCTTGATGACCGGGATGCCGCCGGCGACGGCCGCCTCGTAGTTCAGGATGCAGCCGTTCTTTTCGGCGATGCCGGCAAGCTCGACGCCGTGCGCGGCAAGCAGCGCCTTGTTGGCGGTGACGACATGGATGCCGCGCGAGAGCGCCGCCTTGACCGATGCGTGGGCCGGGTCGCCCGCCCCGCCCATCAGTTCCACGAAGACGTCGATCCCCGCCTCGCGGGCGAGCGCCGCCGGATCGTCGAACCATTCGGCGGCGGAAAGATCGACGCCGCGGTCGCGGCCCTTCGTGCGCGCCGTGACGGCGGCGATCTCGATCGGCCGGCCGCACGTCGTCGTCAGCATGTCCCTGCGTTCGACGAGAATCTTCGCGAGCGAGGCACCAACGGTCCCCAAGCCCGCAATGCCGATCTTCAGGGCATCAGCCATGGTCATGTCCTAACGTTTGGAAGCAGGCCCTCCGCCGACCGCGGAGGGCGGATATCAGCGATGGGCGTTCAGGGAGATAACGTTGTGCATCGTCTCGTCCGCCGTGGAGAGGAACTTCTTGATGTTGCGCGCCGCCTGGCGGATGCGGTGCTCGTTCTCGACCAGCGCGAGGCGCACGTAGTCGTCTCCCATCTCGCCGAAGCCGACACCCGGCGCGACGGCGACATCCGCCTTCTCGACCAGCAGCTTGGAGAATTCCAGCGAGCCGAGATGGCGGAACTTTTCCGGGATCTTCGCCCAGGCGAACATGGTGGCGGCCGGCGGCGGCACCTCGAAGCCCGCTTTGCCGAAGCTCTCGACCATCACGTCGCGGCGGCGCTTGTAGACGTTGCGCACCTCCGCGATGTCCGAGCCGTCGCCGTTCAGCGCATGGGTCGCGGCCACCTGGATCGGCGTGAAGGCGCCGTAGTCGAGGTAGGATTTCACGCGCGTCAGCGCGGCGATCAGGCGCTCGTTGCCGACGGCGAAGCCCATGCGCCAGCCGGGCATGGAGAAGGTCTTCGACATGGAGGTGAATTCGACCGTGATGTCCATGGCGCCGGGCACTTCCAGCACGGAGGGCGGGGGCACGTCGTCGAAGTAGATCTCCGAATAGGCAAGGTCGGACAGCACGATGATGTCGTGCTTCTTCGCAAACGCGACGACGTCCTTGTAGAAGTCGAGCGTGGCGACGTGCGCCGTCGGATTGGACGGATAGTTGAGGATCAGCGCCAGGGGCTTGGGGATCGAGTGGCGCACGGCCCGCTCCAGCGGCGGGAAGAAGCTCTCGTCCGGCTCGACCGACATGGAGCGGATCACGCCGCCTGCCATCAGGAAGCCGAAGGCATGGATCGGATAGGTCGGGTTCGGGCAGAGGATGACGTCGCCGGGCGCGGTGATCGCCTGCGCCATGTTGGCGAAGCCCTCCTTGGAGCCGAGCGTCGCGACGACCTGGGTCTCCGGGTTCAGCTTGACGCCGAAGCGGCGGGCGTAATAGGCGGCCTGGGCGCGGCGAAGGCCCGGAATGCCTTTGGACGAGGAATAGCGGTGCGTGCGCGGGTCCTGGACCACCTCGCAGAGCTTGTCGACGATCGCCTTGGGGGTCGGCAGGTCGGGGTTGCCCATGCCAAGGTCGATGATGTCGGCGCCGCCCGCTCGCGCGCTTGCTTTCAAACGGTTGACCTGTTCGAAAACATACGGCGGCAGACGCCGGACCTTGTGAAACTCTTCCATCTTTTACCCCGTTGGGCGCGGAGCCCCTCCGGCGGCCCTGCCGGACGACGCAAAACCCCGCGCGAATCAAGTGACCGACACTACAGCATCCTATGGACGCCGTGGCATTCTAACTGCCGCATAATCTTGTCCTAAAATCGATTCCGATTGAAGGAGCTGCGCCGTGACGAGAACGCGCGAAATGAAGGCGGTCCGCCCGCGCCGGCAGCCATTCGGCCATCTATCGCTTTGCTGCCAAACGGCGAGAAAGGCAAGCGCTAATTCGCGCCCTGGATCTGCGAGAGCGTCGCCTTGCCGTGGCTGTCGCGCAATGCCTGCAGCTCGGCAAGCTGGCGGCGGTATTCCGCTTCAGAGATCGTGCCGGAGCTGCGGCGCCTGGCGAGCGCCGTCAGGCTCGCGCTGTAGGATGCCGCCTCCTCGTCGCTCATCTGCTGCGTCTCCGCGCTGACGATCGCGGTGATGTCCGGATAGACTTCCGCCCGGTTCGCGCCGGCATTCACCGTCGAGGGGGTCGAGGACGCGGCGCAGGAAGCGAGGACCACCGGCGCGGCGGCCATGAGAAGGACGGCGCTCAAGCGCCTGATTTCGAACGCCATGTGGCTGTATGCTCCTGTCGAAACGATCAATTCGCGATCGTGCGGCGAAAGGCTTCGTGGCCCTTGTAATCTGTTTCACAGAGAATGTAAAAATGCAAAAGTAACAATAAAATCGGGAGGGAGCGATGGCCGAGGACAGCAAAGCGAAAGAGCGCGATGCGGCCGCAGACAAGCCCGGTTTTCAGCCCTTCGACCCCGCCGCGGTCGAGCCCTACATCGTCAAGGACCCCGAGGCGCTGACGGTCAACCTCGCCCGCACAGTCGAGCAGCTCGGCAAGGCCGCCTCCGCCTGGCTCGCCCCGCGCGAGAGCGGCGAGAAGGTCGACACCGTCGCCGAGCCGATGGTCGACATGGTCAAGACCCTCTCCAAGGTCTCGGAATACTGGCTCGCGGACCCGCGCCGCACGCTGGAGGCGCAGACCATGCTGCTCGGCAGCTATTTCAACATCTGGTCGCGCACGCTGAGCCGGCTCGGCGGACAGGAGGTCGAGGAGGCGCCGGACCCGCACAGCAAGGACAAGCGCTTTTCCGACGAGGACTGGGTGAAGAACCCGTTCTTCGATTTCCTGCGGCAGGCCTATTTCGTCACGTCCGACTGGGCGGAAAAGCTCGTCGCGGACGCCGAGGGCCTCGACGAGCACACCCGCCACAAGGCCGCCTTCTACGTCAGGCAGATCGCGAGCGCCGTCTCGCCCTCCAACTTCATCACCACCAACCCGCAGCTCTACCGCGAGACGGTCGCCTCGAACGGCGCGAACCTCGTGCGCGGCATGAAGATGCTGGCCGAGGATATCGCGGCCGGGCGCGGCGACCTCAAGCTGCGCCAGACCGACACCAGCAAGTTCGCCATCGGCGAGAACATGGCGCTGACGCCCGGCAAGGTGCTGGCGCAAAGCGACGTCTGCCAGGTGATCCAGTACGACGCGACGACGCAGAAGGTCCTGAAGCGCCCTCTCCTCATCTGCCCGCCGTGGATCAACAAGTTCTACATCCTCGACCTCAACCCCCAGAAATCCTTCATCAAATGGGCGGTCGACCAGGGTCACACGGTCTTCGTCATCTCCTGGGTCAACCCGGACGAGCGCCATGCGGACAAGGACTGGGAGGCCTATGCCCGCGAGGGCATCGGCTTTGCGCTCGACACGATCAGGCAGGCGACCGGCGAGGAAGAGGTCAACGCCATCGGCTATTGCGTCGGCGGCACGCTGCTCGCCGCCACCCTCGCCCTGCACGCGCAGGAGGGCGACAGGCGCATCCGCACGGCGACGCTCTTCACCACCCAGGTCGACTTCACCCATGCCGGCGACCTGAAGGTCTTCGCCGACGAGGAGCAGATCGACCTCATCGAGCGCGGCATGAAGGCGACCGGCTATCTCGACGGCTCCAAGATGGCGACCGCCTTCAACATGCTGCGCGCCTCGGAGCTGATCTGGCCCTATTTCGTCAACAACTACCTGAAGGGCCAGGAGCCGATGCCCTTCGACCTCCTCTACTGGAATTCAGATTCCACGCGAATGCCTGCCGCCAACCATTCGTTTTACCTGAGGAATTGTTATCTCAACAACAACCTCACCAAGGGCGAGATGGTGCTCGCCGGCAAGAAGCTCTCGCTGAAGGACGTGAAGATCCCGGTCTACAACCTCGCCACCCGGGAGGACCATATCGCACCGGCGAAATCCGTCTTCGTCGGCTCGAAGTTCTTCGGCGGCAAGGTGACGTACGTGATGGCGGGCTCCGGCCATATCGCCGGCGTCGTCAACCCGCCGGACAAGATGAAATACCAGTACTGGACCGGCGGCCCGGTGAGGGGCGAATTCGAGGACTGGGTGAAGAAGGCGAAGGAGACGCCCGGCTCCTGGTGGCCGCACTGGCACGACTGGATCAAGGCGCAGGACAGCCGCATGGTGCCCGCCCGCAAGACCGGCGGCACGATGAACTCCATCGAGGAGGCCCCCGGCTCCTACGTGCGCGTGCGTGCCTGACGCCCCATGATCTTCGACCCGCCGCTCGTTTCCGGCACGCTCGTGCAGCGCTACAAGCGCTTCCTCTTCGACGCCGTCCTCGACGACGGTTCGGCGATCACCGGCTCCTGCCCCAATACCGGGTCCATGCGGGGACTTACGGCGCCCGGCTCGCGCATCTGGATGTCGGAGCACGACGGGCCCATGCGCAAGCACCGCCACCGGCTGGAGCTGGTCGAGGCGGACGACACCGTCGTCGGCATCAATACCGGCCTGCCGAACCGGCTGGCGGAGGAGGCGATCCGCGCCGGCCTCGTCGCCGACCTCGGCACCTATCCGGTCCTCGAGCGCGAGAGGAAATACGGCCGCAACTCGCGCATCGACATATTGCTGTCCGCAGAAGGCCGTCCGCCGGCCTATGTCGAGGTCAAGAACGTGCATTTCCGCCGCGTGCCCGGCCTTGCCGAGTTTCCCGACACGGTGACGGCGCGCGGCGCGAAGCACCTGGAAGAACTCGGCGACATGGCGGAGGCCGGCTTCCGCGCCGTCATGCTCTATCTCGTGCAGCGCGAGGATTGCGAGACGTTCCGCATCTGCGCCGATCTCGACCCGGCCTACGCGGCCGGCTTCCGGCGGGCGCTTTCCCGCGGCGTCGAGGCCTACGCGGTCAAATGCGCCGTTACATCCAGGCAAATCCGGCCCGTCGCGTCGATCGCCATGGACGAACCGGGCTCCGCTGCTCTATGAACGTTCGGAAAGACCAGTGAAAGTTCGACCATGGTGACCTATATCGACGCGACCGCCGCGCCGCTGAAGAACACGGGCGTGATCCGCCTCTACGACGCCGAGGCCTTCGCCGGCATGCGCAAGGCGTGCCAGCTGACGGCCCGCTGCCTCGACGAGCTCTATCCGCTGGTCAAGCCCGGCGTTGCCACCGACGTCATCGACCGCTTCGTCTTCGAATTCGGCATGGACCACGGCGCCCTGCCCGCGACGCTCAACTACCGCGGCTACACCAAGTCGAGCTGCACCTCGATCAACCACGTCGTCTGCCACGGCATCCCGAACGAGAAGCCGCTGCGCGAGGGCGACATCGTCAACATCGACGTCACCTACATCCTCGACGGCTGGCACGGCGATTCGAGCCGCATGTACCCGGTCGGCGAGATCAAGCGCGCCGCCGAGCGCCTCCTGGAGGTGACGCACGAATGCCTGATGCGCGGCATCGCCGCGGTCAGGCCCGGCGCGCGCACCGGCGCGATCGGCGAGGCGATCCAGGCCTATGCGGAGGCCGAGCGCTGCTCGGTCGTGCGCGATTTCTGCGGCCACGGCGTCGGCCGCCTTTTCCACGACGCGCCGAACATCCTGCATTACGGCCGCGCCAACGAAGGCCCGGAGATGAAGGAGGGCATGATCTTCACCATCGAGCCGATGATCAACCTCGGCCGACCGCACGTGAAGGTGCTGTCCGACGGCTGGACGGCGGTGACGCGCGACCGCTCCCTCTCCGCGCAGTACGAGCACACGGTCGGCGTGACGGCGGACGGCTGCGAGATCTTCACCCTTTCGCCCGGCGGCCTCGACCGTCCCGGCCTTCCCGCATAGGCCGCCGATGACGGGATCGCGCGGACCAACGGACACGGCCTCTTCCGCCGGAACGGCGGACGAACCGGCATCCACCGATCTCTTCGACGATGCCGACGAGCGCGGCCACTTCTTCGAGCACCCGGCCCGCGCCGCGCCCGTCAAGCCCGCTGCGCCGGCGGGGGACGAGAAGCATTACCACGGCCACCGCGAGCGGCTGCGCACGCGCTTCCGCGACAACGGTGATAACGCCCTTGCCGACTACGAGATCCTCGAGCTGCTGCTCTTCCGCCTGATCCCCCGCCGCGATACCAAGCCGGTGGCCAAGGCCCTGCTCGACCGCTTCGGCACGCTCGCCGGCGTTTTCGGCGCCACGCCCGCCCTCCTGCAGGAGGTCAAGGGCATCGGCGAATCGGTCGCGCTCGACCTGAAGCTCATCTCCGCCGTCGCCCGGCGAACGCTGAAGAGCGAGATCCGCAACAAGACCGTCCTCGCCTCCTGGTCCTCGGTCATCCAGTATTGCCATGCCGCCATGGCGCACGAGCCGCGCGAGCAGTTCCGCATCCTCTTTCTCGACAAGCGCAACGCGCTCATCGCCGACGAGGTGCAGGGTCAGGGCACGGTCGACCACACGCCGGTCTATCCGCGCGAGGTGGTGCGCCGCGCGCTGGAGCTCTCGGCGACGGCGATCATCCTCGTTCACAACCATCCCTCCGGCGACCCGACGCCGTCGCGGGCGGACATCGACATGACGAAGACGATCGTGGAAACCGCCCGCCCGCTTGGTATCACGGTGCATGACCACATCATCATCGGCAAGGACGGGCATGCCAGCCTCAAGGGGCTGAGACTCATGTAGGAATCCCGAAATCGGATGGGCGCTCCTTCATCCGATTGAAACGGTTCGATGCCACATTCGGTTGACGGAAAATCGCCCGGCGAAGACAATTGCTGCGACGCAATATGATTCTTCCCGCAGAAGACTGGACATTCTCACATGCAGGAATTCGATCTCGTCGTCGTGGGCAGCGGCCCCGCAGGCCGCCGCGGCGCCATCCAGGCAGCCAAGCTCGGGCGCAAGGTCCTCGTCATCGAACAGGGCAAGCGCGTCGGCGGCGTGTCGGTGCATACCGGCACCATCCCTTCCAAGACGCTGCGCGAGACGGCGCTCAACCTTTCCGGCTGGCGCGAGCGCGGCTTCTACGGCCGGGCCTACCGCGTCAAGCAGGAGATCAGCGCCGACGACCTGCGCCGCCGCCTGCTGATCACGCTCGACCACGAGGTGGAGGTGCTGGAGCACCAGTTCGCCCGCAACCGCGTGCAGCACATGCGCGGCAAGGCGAAGTTCCTGACGCCCGAAACGCTCGAGGTCGTGAAGGACGACGGCGAGACCATCCATGTCAACGGCAAGAGCATCATGCTCGCCGTCGGCACCAAGCCCTACCGCCCGGAGAGCATCCCCTTCGACGGCGTCAGCGTGCTCGACAGCGACGAGTTGCTCGACATCAAGGAGCTGCCGCGTTCCATGGCTGTCATCGGCGCGGGCGTCATCGGCATCGAATATGCCACCATCTTCAGCGCGCTCGACACGCAGGTCACGGTCATCGACCCGAAGCCGACCATCCTCGACTTCATCGACCGGGAGATCGTCGAGGACTTCATCTACCAGCTGCGCGACCGCAACATGAAGCTGATCCTCGGCCAGAAGGCCGACAAGGTGGAGAAGCTGGAAAACGGCAAGTGCGAGATCCTGCTGGACAACGGCCGGCATGTCATCTGCGACATGGTGCTCTACGCCGCCGGCCGCGTCGGCGCGACGGACAGCCTGAACCTCGCCGCCGCCGGCCTCACCGCCGATTCGCGCGGCCGCCTCAGCGTCAACCCGGAGACGTTCCAGACCGACGTGCCGCACATCTATGCCGCCGGCGACGTCGTCGGCTTCCCGAGCCTCGCCTCCACCTCGATGGAACAGGGCCGCATCGCCGCCCGCGTCGCGGTCGGGGCGATTGCCAAGGAACCGCCGAAATATTTCCCCTACGGCATCTATGCCGTGCCGGAGATCTCCACCTGCGGCCTCACCGAGGAAGAGGTCAAGGAGCGCGGCATTCCCTACGAATGCGGCATGGCGCGCTTCCGCGAAACCTCGCGCGGCCACATCATGGGCCTTGATTCCGGCCTCCTGAAGATGATCTTCTCGCTGAAGACCCGCCGCCTGCTCGGCGTGCACATCGTGGGGGAAGGCGCGACCGAGCTGGTCCATATCGGCCAGGCCGTCCTCAACCTGAAGGGCACCGTCGAATATTTCGTGGAGAACACCTTCAACTACCCGACGCTCGCCGAAGCCTACAAGATCGCCGGCCTCGACGCCTGGAACCGCATGGGCGACCTGTCGCAGAAGGGCTGAGCCGCACGGGCCTCGCACGCCGTTCGTCACGAGCGGGGGCGTGCCGCGGTTGTGGATCCTCGGGTCAAGCCCGAGGATGACGAAAGAAGAGAAAGATGGCAGTCCACTGAAACGGCTCCTCATGTCGCACCGTTCAATGGGCTCCCCCCGCATCGCCTCCCCTCCGTCATCCTCGGGCTTGACCCGAGGATCCACAACCGCGCACATTTCCCGTATGGCGGGATATGTCTACATCCTCACCAATCAGAAAAACGGCACGCTCTACATCGGCGTCACGTCCGATCTGGAGCGTCGTGTCCACGAGCATCGGGAAAAGCGGGCGCCGGGCTTTACCGCGCACTATAACTGCACACGCCTGGTCTGGTACGAGGAGCACGACAGCATCGGCACGGCCATTCAGCGGGAAAAGTCGCTGAAGCGATGGTATCGGCAGTGGAAGGTCGAATTGATCGAGGCGATGAACCCGCAGTGGCGGGACTTGTATCCGGAGTTTTGGTGAGGCTGCGACGTGCCGGGCAGGTGGACCCTCGGGTCAAGCCCGAGGACGGCGGCGTGCTTGGGGCAAGGTTCGCCAACAAGCCGAGGCCGCCCGAAGGCGGCCTCTTCATATGCGGACAGATAGGATATCGAACCGATTATTCGGCGTCGGCCTCGGTGGCCTTCTTCTTGGCCGGGGCCTTCTTCTTCGGAGCAGCCTCCTCGCCTTCGGCGGCCTCGGCCTTGGCGGCGGCCTTCTTCTTCGGCGCGGCCTTCTTGGTTTCCTTTTCGGAGCCCTCTTCGTCGTCGGCCATCAGTTCGTCCTTGGAAACGGTCTTGTCCGTCACCTTGATCTCGCCGAGCAGGTAATCGACGACCTTCTCTTCGAAGATCGGCGCGCGCAGCGATGCGGCGGCGCCCGGGGTCTTCTGGAAGTATTCGAGGATCTGCTTCTCCTGGCCCGGGAACTGGCGGAGCTGCTGGTAGAGCGACTGCTGCATCTCCTCGTCCGTTACCTGAACGCCGGCCTTTTCGCCGATTTCCGAGAGAACGAGGCCGAGGCGGACGCGGCGTTCGGCGAGCTTGCGGTATTCCTCGCGCGCGGCCTCTTCGGTCGTGTCCTCGTCGGCGAAGGTCTTGCCGGACTGGGCGAGGTCCGTGTTGATCTGGCGCCAGATGTTCTCGAACTCGGCGTCGACCAGGCGCTCGGGCGTGTCGAACTTGTACATCTCGTCGAGCTGGTCGAGGATCTGGCGCTTGACCTTCTGGCGGGTGAGCGAGCCGTACTGGCTTTCGATCTGGCCGCGGACGATCTCGCGCAGCTTGTCGGCCGATTCCAGGCCGAGCTTCTGGGCGAGGTCGTCATTGATCTCGACGTCCGCGGGAGCGGCGACGTCTTTGACCTTGATGTCGAAGGTGGCTTCCTTGCCGGCGAGGTTCGCAGCCGGATAGTCGGCCGGGAAGGTGACGGTGATGACCTTCTCGTCGCCGGCCTTCAGGCCGACGAGCTGCTCCTCGAAGCCCGGGATGAAGCGGTTGGAGCCGAGAACGAGCTCGGCGTCCTCGTCCTTGCCGCCGTCGAAGGGCTCGCCATCGACCTTGCCGAGATAGTCGATGGTGACGCGGTCGCCGTCGGCGGCCTTGCCCTTCTTCGTCTCGTAGGAACGGGCGCTTTCGGCGATCTTGAGGATCTGCTCGTCGACTTCCTTGTCGTCGACCTCGACGACTTCGCGGGTGACGGCGATGCCGGAATTGTCCTTCAGCTCGATCGTCGGGATGACCTCGTAGGACAGCGTGAACTCGAAATCGGCCTGGCCGGCGAGGATCTTTTCCGCTTCAGCCTGGTCCTCGGTCATCGCGACTTCCGGCTGCGTGGCGGACTTTTCGCCGCGCTCGGAGAGAATCGCGGACGGACGGTCGCGGACGATCTCGTTGACGAGCTCGGCCATGACGGACTTGCCGTACATCTTCTTCAGATGCGCGAACGGCACCTTGCCCGGACGGAAGCCGTTGATGCGGACACGGCCCTTCACGTCCTCAAGACGCTCGTTCATCTGAGCTTCCATGTCCTTGGCCGGGATGACGACCTTGATTTCGCGCTTCAGCCCTTCAGCGAGCGTTTCGATAACCTGCATGTTCAAACCTTCATTTCGAGTTGGCGGTGCTCAAACCGGCCTTCCGGTTATGGCGAGCACCCCGCCGGTCCATTTGCCGGCAGTGGCTTTACTGAATTCGGTGGCCTTTTGGCAAGCAAAATGGCGCTCTGCAATGCCCACTCACCGCGGAAACCTCCTGCTCCCGCGTCTGGTGGCTCTGGTGCGGGTAGAGAGACTTGAACTCCCACGCCTTGCGGCACCAGAACCTAAATCTGGCGTGTCTACCAATTTCACCATACCCGCGTCTCAGAAACCGCTTTGCCACGGGCGGGCACATGCCGCTCCCATGGCGCCTTCCGAGCGCGGCGTCTCTATATCACCCGTTTCCGGCGGATCAAAGGAAAAATGCGGGCGAACCGGCCGCCCACGCTCAATAGAGCGGCTCGTCGTAGACCGGCTCGCCGCGCAGGATCAGCCGGGCGATCTGCGGCGTGCCGTCCGGCGAGACGCGCGCCTCCACCACCAGTTCCTCCTGGTTGCGGGCGTCCTCCAGCACCCTGCCCTCGCCTTCCGGCACGTAGTAGCGCTCGATCCCGTACCGGACGAAGAGCGTTTCGGGAATGCCGCCTGCGACCGACGTGTAGAAATCGAGCGGCAGCGTGCGCACAAGGACGCTGCCTTCCTGCGGCGCAAGGGTGCTGAAGCTCGCCTCCGCCGCGGTCCAGAGGCCGTCCGGTCCCGGCTTCAGGCGCACCGCGAGGCGCGAACGCGTTCCGCCCTGCGGCACGTCCCCGGTGATGATCGACCTCGGGATCGTCGAGATCGGGTAGGACAGGGTCACGTAGTCGCCGCGCAGGAGGTCGCGCGGATCGACCGGCAGCGTCTTCAGCCTGATGTCGGCGCCGCTGCGCAGGATCGAGGCGCGGCTTTCGACCATGTAGCCGATGACGGCCGTCTGCAATGCGGCGGCGACGATGGCGGCGACGAGCGGCGGGAGGCGGAAGAGACGGGTTGCAGCCATGGTTCAAGCCTCCGCCTTCCGTCCGGCCCTGGAAAAGCGCCGCTCCAGCGCGATCACCGCCCAGGCGATCAGCGCCACGACGAGGCCGGAAACGAGGAAGAAGCCGGAGGTGCCGATGATCGAGCCGATCGTTTCCGACGCAAGATAGAGGGTCTCGGCGGCGAAGGCGGCATATCCCAGATAACGCACCGCGCCGTTCTGCTTGCCGGACAGCGCGATGCCGGCGATGGCGGCGCCGAGCGTGACGATGCCCAGGAGCAGCCGGTCCGCCGCCCCGTCGAATTCGGCATGCAGCACGAGGAGGCCGAGCAGCAGCACGAGATAGGAATAGAAGGCCGGCGCGGCGCCCGCACCGCGGGCAAGCGCATGCAGCGGCGATTGCGGCACGGCGGCCGCAAGATAGGCGACCGCTCCGAACGCGGCGATCGCAATGGCGGTCGCCGGCGTCTCGTGCTCGCCGTAGATGAAGGCGAGCCAGGCGACCAGCAGCAGATAGGCAAGGTGCCGGACCCGGTCCGCGCCGGTGTAGCGCACGAGCAGGACGACGATAGCGGCCATCAGCGGCATCAGCCAGAGCAGCACCGTCTCGTCGGCATTGTAGGATTGCGTCCAGTCCGTTCCCGCAACGGCGAAGGCGAGGAAACCGGCAATCGCCGCAACCGCGCCGGAACGGAAAAGCGCTGCCGCCGCGACGGCGCCGGCGAACCAGACGAGCATGGCCTGAAACGCATCGCCGGACAGATGGTACATCTGCCCGACCAGGGCGATCGCCCCGCCGAAGGCCAATGTGCCGAGCACGAGGAAGGCGGCGGCGAGCCGTCCGGCCCCGCGCATCATGAGGACGCCGCCGGCAAGGTAGGCGCCCCAGATCAGCCCGACGATGCCGAGGAGCCGGGCGAGGCGCGGGATGACGTCCCAGTTTGCGGCGACGAGCAGCAGGACGGCAGCGGAGACGAGAAGCGCCGCGATGACGATCAGCACGCGGCCGAGGCTGAAGGAGCTTTCGCGGGCGTCGTATTCCTCGAGCAGCCGCCCCGCCGTCCGTGCGTCGATCAGGCCCTGCGACGTCCAGAGCTTGAGATCGCGCTCCAGCCTGCCCCTGTACATCCGTTCACGCTCCGTTCGAAAAATGCGTCTCGACTCAGCCAATTCCGGCCTTGTCAACAGGGACGATACAGGCGCGCGCGAAATTCGCAATCGGAGCAAAAAACCGAAAAATGAGCAATTATTCGCGCGCACCCGCCTTGAAACGACGCGAACGACCACCAAGATTAACGGGAAATAAAGAAATCCATGGCAAATCTGACCATGAAGAAGCTGATCGGCTTCGTGATTTCGGGCATGCAGCAGGTGCATATCATCCATGCTCATATTGCACTGCACAAAATCCGGAAGCGCAGCTATAGTTCAGACATCGGATCAGAGATGATCCAGGCCGGAGATCGAGGCGCCGCGTAGCGTAAGGCGACAGAGGATCCGGGGGCGGACTGGTCGAACGCCCGGCATGATGCTTAAGACCCGAAACTCCGGCAACGGAGATCGACAGGAATTCGGAGCGACGCACTCCTCCTCCCAGCGTCCCTCCGATACGATTGGCAGCTCTCCTCCTCCCAGTTGCCAATCATTATTATGACGCCCGCTGGATCTCCTCCCCCAGCGGGCGTTATTATTTCTGCCGTGCGCATGACACGCCTCTCCCGATTCTGACAACACTCCCCGCAGCCTGATTTTTGTGCATTTCAGTGCATTCGGCGCGCAACGCATGCAGAAGACGCATGGGTGCCATTCCGATCGGGCGCTACCCCCGCCAGGCCTGGCAGGCTATATGAAACCCATCGGTCGGGCGACGTTCTCCTCCTCCCTTCGTCCCCGACAGGATTGGCGGCACCTCCTCCTCCCAAGCTGCCAATCAAGACCAGCAACGCCTGCCGGACCTCCTCCCCCGGCGGGCGTTGTTTTTTTGCGCCGCATTCAGCCAGAATTGCATAACGGTCTTTACCATTGTGGCCGAAAGCCCGGATTTTAGCCAGAATTTTGCCGAAATTTCCGCTTGACATGCATGAAATGCATAGGTGCCGTGCTATTCCAGCGCTGTTCTTTTCTGCGCCGCAGCGTATATTCCGAAGCATCAGATCGGGGCGGCGCCAAGGACGAGCGGCCGCCCGGCAGGAAGCCCAAGAAAGGGGTAGAGACATGAACCTGGCACGCTCTTTCAACAACTGGCGCAAGTACCGTCAGACCGTCAACGAACTCGGCCGCATGACGGACCGTGAACTTCGCGACCTCGGCATCGGCCGCAGCGATATCCCGTACATCGCCCGCAAGGCCGCCCGGTAAGCGAACCGATCCATCCGGATCCGTTTTTCGAACGCCCTTCGGCTGCCCGCCGGAGGGCGTTTCCGTTTGCGCGTCCTTTTGCGGCGCACAATGTCGCAATTCCTCATCTGCGACAAAAGGCCTTCACGCCGCCCCCTTTCCCCGAACTTACTATCTGCCTGGAATGGCGGCACTTTCCGCCTCTTCTGCGTGCAGATCGCCCATCTGCCTCTTCCGTAGCCGTCTTATTGCACAAATGCATAGCAGCTGCATTTTCTTTGCACTGCACGTTAACAAGGGCGTCACGTATATAAGCATCACAAGCCGGTGAGACAGACCTCCCGGACAACACTTCGAGGAGCAGAAAATGAACCCGATCCGCATCGCAAAGAACTGGATTTCCTACCGCCGCACCCTGAACGAACTCGGCAACCTGTCGAACCACACGCTCTCGGACATCGGCCTGACCCGCTACGACATCCGCGACATCGCTGCCCGTTCCTTCCGCTAAGACATAGCCGGTTTCCACCGCTGCGGCCGGAAACGGCGACGCGCGAGGAACGCCTCAAACGGCACCATCCGGTGCCGTTTTTGATTCCGGGGTCGGGGAAGGCGGAGCGCGCTTTTCCTTGGAATGCTCCGATGCTCATGGTAACGAACCGCCCATGACCATGACTTCCTTTCCACCCCCCATCCACGTCATCGGCGGCGGCCTTGCCGGCTCCGAAGCCGCCTGGCAGATCGCGACGAGCGGCGTGCCCGTCATCCTGCATGAAATGCGCGGCGTGCGCGGCACGGATGCCCACAAGACGGACGGCCTTGCCGAGCTCGTCTGCTCCAACTCCTTCCGCTCTGACGACGCCACCAGCAATGCCGTCGGCGTGCTGCACGCGGAGATGCGGCTTGCGGGATCGCTGATCATGCGCGCGGCCGATGCGAACCAGGTGCCCGCCGGCGGCGCGCTCGCCGTCGACCGCGAGGGCTTTTCCGCCGCCGTCACCGCCGCGCTGGAAAACCACCCGCTGATCACCATCCTTCGCGAGGAGGTGACGGGCCTGCCGCCGGAGGACTGGGACCAGGCGATCATCGCCACCGGACCGCTGACGGCGCCCTCGCTTGCCGAAGCCATCCGGGCGCGCACGGGCGCCGATTCGCTCGCCTTCTTCGATGCCATCGCGCCGATCGTCCACACGCACAGCATCGACATGGACATCTGCTGGTACCAGTCGCGCTACGACAAGGTCGGCCCCGGCGGAACGGGCAAGGACTACATCAACTGCCCGATGGACGAAGGGCAGTACAACGCCTTCGTCGATGCGCTGATCGCCGGCGATACGACCGGCTTCAAGGAATGGGAAGGCACGCCCTATTTCGACGGCTGCCTGCCGATCGAGGTGATGGCGGAACGCGGCCGCGAGACGCTGCGCCACGGCCCGATGAAGCCGATGGGCCTCACGAACGCGCACAACCCCGCGGTCAAGCCCTATGCGGTCGTGCAGCTTCGCCAGGACAACGCGCTCGGCACGCTCTACAACATGGTCGGCTTCCAGACGAAGCTGAAATACGGCGCACAGGCGGAAATCTTCCGTCTCATCCCGGGCCTGGAAAACGCGGAATTCGCCCGCCTCGGCGGCCTCCACCGCAACACCTACATAAACTCGCCGATATTGCTCGACCGTTCGCTGACGCTGAAGGGCCGGCCGGGCCTCAGGTTCGCCGGCCAGATCACCGGCTGCGAGGGCTATGTGGAAAGCGCCAGCATCGGCCTGCTTGCCGGCCGTTTCGCGGCCGCCGAGCGCCGCGGGGAGACGCCGTCGCTGCCGCCGGAGACGACGGCCTTCGGCGCGTTGCTGAACCACATCACGGGCGGGCACATCGTCTCCGACGACGAGCCGGGCAAGCGCTCCTTCCAGCCGATGAACATCAATTTCGGCCTGTTCCCGCCGCTGGAGCCGGGCACGCTGACGAAGCCGGAAGGCATGAAGCGCTTTCGCGGCAAGGACAAGGCGCTCGCCAAGAAGCAGGCGACCGCCGCCCGTGCCCTCAAGGATTGCGCCCGCTGGCTGGGGCGCTGAGATTCAGCTCGGCTGGCCGACGACCTGAGAGGGCTGGCCGGCAATGCCCGGCATGAAGCTGCCGAGCAGCCAGAGCGAAACTTCCGCGGCCTGCCGCTCGTCGCGGAACTCGAAGGTGCCGCCCTCGAAGGCGGCATTGGCGAACTGCACGGAAAGGCGCTTCGGGCCGGCGCCGGCGACGCGCACGGTGCCGGGCTCGATCAGGTGGCAGGCAAAGTGATGGCCGTGGGCGTGCATGCAGCCGGCCTTGCCGTCGTGCAGGCGCAGGAAGACCGTGCGGCCGTTCGCCGTGGCGATCACTTCGCGGATCGCCTCGCCCGGAAAGGCCCGGCCGAATTCCAGGATCGCAAGACCGGCGTCCCCACCGGCCATTTCCGGCTCCTCGTTCCGGCGGCGGAAATTCTGACGGAAGACAAGGCCGGCCAGCAGCAGGCAGGCGATGGTGATGGTCCAGAGCATCGACTCCACTCCTCCACGAAAGACGTCCCGTCGCTGTAGCGGACAAGGCTTGCGCCAGTTTTGCGTCTCGTCAAGCACAGGCGGGAAACGTGCATAACGGTTGCTGACTGACGCGGCCTCCGCAAACGGCCGCTTTTCAGAATGGGCCTCGGCGCATGGCCCGCCACATCCACCATTGCCGGCGCCACTGGGCGGGCTGGACCGGCCGCTCGAGCGCGGCCGCGCCGGCCCTTTCCGCAGCCTCAAGGATGTGCGGAACGAGAGCGGCGGGCAGGAAGGCCGGGCGGTTTGCCTGCGAGACGCCGTTCGCGGCGCGCGCCTTGGCAAAATGCTCCCGCCCGAGGCCGGCGAAGGCCTCTATCGCACGGGTGGCCGCCGCCTTGTCGCTGCCGTCGAGCAGCGCCTCCGGCGTGAGCCCCGTGGCGGCAAGGAGGTCTGCCGGCAGATAGACCTGCCCGCGCCTGCGGTGGATCGGCAGCATCAGCAGGCTTCCGGCCACGGTCTGCGCGACGCCGGCATGGCCGGCCGCATCCGCCGATTTCTGCGCGCTCTCAGGGTCGAGGACGAGGCTTGCGAGCTGGATCAGGGCCGAGGCGGTTTCGCCGGCATAGCCTTCCAGCGCCGAACGGCTTTCCATCGGGTCGTTGTAGACGTCGAAGATCCGCGCCTCGATCATGTCGGTCAGCACGGCGACGGGAAGCCGGTGCTCGGCGATGCAGGCCATCAGGCCGGCGGCAAGCGGATTGGCCACGGCATCGCCATCGGCCTCGCCTTCCAGGAGATCGCGCCACCATTGCAGGCGGATCTCGCCGGCAAGCGCCTCGCGCGCCACGTCGCGCACACGCGCGATCTCGGCGTTGAAGGCATAGAGCGCGGCAAGCGCGCCGCGCTTTTCCGCCGGGGCCAGCAGGCAGGCGAGGTAGCGGTCGCGATCGGTGTCGCGGAGCACCGCCAGGCAGTGCGCGTAGTTGTCTTGCCTCTTGTCGGTCACGTCCGGAGAACCGCCTTCCGGTCAGACGGCGATGAGCGCGGCGGCAACCGCCCGGCTCTCGGCCAGCATGACGTTGAACGTGCGCACGGCCGCGCCCGTACTCATCGGGTCGGAGCTGATCTTCCGCTCCTTCAGCGCCGCCTTGATCTCCGGCGAAAGCGGGCGGATTTCCTTGCCGGTGCCGACGAGCAGCACCTCGATCTCGCCCGCCTCGTCCAGGACGCGCTGGAGATCGGCGAGCGCCAGCGGCGTGCCTTCCGTCTTGTCCCAGCCGTGGATGCCGGACGGCAGGCAGAGGATGGAGCCGCGGTGCGACATGTCGGCGAAGCGGAAGCCGCCATTGCCGTATGCGTCGATCGGCGCACGCCCGGGGAAATGCGCCTCCCGGATTTCGATGCCCTTAGCCATTGGCTCCCGTCGCCTCCGTGACCGTCCCCTTGCCGCCCTTGCCCGGGCGGTAGCGTTCCGGCCGGAGGCGGAACAGGATGAGGATCGGTCCGGCAATGTAGATAGAGGAAATCGTGCCGATCGCCACCCCGAAGAGAAGAGTCAGCGCGAAGGTGCGGATCGCCTCGCCACCGAAGAGCGCGAGCGCGGCAAGGGCGATGAGCGTCGTCGCCGAGGTCAGCACGGTACGCGACAGGGTGCGGTTGATCGCATCGTCGATGAGGATCGGCAGCGGCATATGCTTGAAATGCCGGAGGTTCTCGCGGATTCGGTCGTAGACGACCATCGTGTCGTTCAGCGAATAGCCCGCGACCGTGAGCAGCGCGGCGACCGCGCTGACGTTGAACTCTATGTCGGAGACCGCCAGGAAGCCGAGCGTGAAGAAGACGTCGTGCGCGAGCGCGATCACCGCGCCGACGGCGAAATGCCACTCGAAGCGGATCCAGATATAGGCGACCAGCGCGAGAAGGCCGGCGACGAAGCCGAGCGTCGCCGTATCGATCAGTTCGCCGGAAATCGACGGGCCGACAACCTCGACGCGACGGAAGTCGTAGGCATCCTCCAGCTCGCCCCGCGCGACGAGCACGGATGTCTGCTCGGCATTTTCCCCCTCGCCTTGCGAGGTCAGCCGCACGAGCGCCCTGCGGGCGTCGCCGTGGGTGTCGACGTTCAGGACGTCGATGCCCGCGTCGGCAAGGCGCGCGGAAATATCGAAGAGATCGGCGTTGCCGGATTTGGCCTGGACCTCCAGCGCCGCACCCCCGGTGAAATCGATGCCGAGCCGCAGTTCGCCGAGCATCAAGAGGCCGGCGATGACGAGCGAGAGCGCCGCCGTCGCCAGGAAGACCATGTTGCGCACCGCCATGAAGCGCAGGTTGAGCCGGTCGAACAGGCCGGTGCGCACGCCCTTCGGCAGGTGCGTGGCGTGGCTGCGGCCGAGCCAGGCCCGCACGAGGCGCTGCGTGAGCGTGAAGGTGGTGAAGAGCGTCGCCAGGAGCCCGATGCCGACGGCGAGCGCGAAGGCACGCACGGGCGCGGCGGAAAGCAGGAAAAGCATGGCGACGGCGATCAGCATCGTCGCCGACGCGTCGAGCACCGTCGCCCGGGCCCGGCCGAAGCCGATGTCCACGGCGTCGCGCAGCGAGCGGCCGTTCTTGGTCTCCTCGCGGATGCGCTCGAAAATCAGCACGCTGGCATCCACCGCCAGGCCCACCGTGAGCACCACGCCGGCGATCATGGACAGCGAGATCGGCAAACCGACCAGCGCGAGGATCGCGAAGGTCAGAAGCACGTTGAAGAACAGCGCCAGCGAGGCGATGACGCCGAGAATGCCGTAGAAGAAGGTCATGAAGGCGACCACCGCGGCGACGGCGGCGGCGAGCGCGAGGCCGACGGTCCCGACCGAGGTCGTGCCGAGCACCGGCTCGATCGAGCGTTCCTCGATGATGGTGAGCGGCGCCGGCAGCGGGCCGCTGGCGACGATGCGCGCGATGTTCGCGGCCCCTTGCGCGTCGAAATCGCCGGAGAGCCGGCCGACGCCGTCGGTGATGGCGCCCTGGATCCGCGATGTCGAGATGACCTGGCCGTCGAGCAGGACGGCGATCGTGCGGCCGCTGTTCTCCTGGCTGAACCGCGCCAGCCGCTCGGCGGCTTCGGCCCTCAGGACGAATTCGATGAAGGGCTCGCCGTTGGCGGCCGGCTGCGCCGAGGCGACGTCCAGCGCGGTGAAGAGGTCCTCCTGCCTGACCAGGTAGCCGACCGGCGGCTCGCCGACGGAATAGAGCACTTCGGAGCCTGCCGGCGCCCCTTCCTCGATCGCCGTGTTGACCGGCATGCTGTCGTCGACGAGCCGGGCGGAAAGCCGGCCGACCTGCGCGAGCATGTCCTTGACGCGCTGGGGGTCGGTCAGGCCCGGCATGGAGACGACGATGCGGTCGCGCTCGCCGCGCTCGACAAGGAGGGACGGGATGCCGAGGCTCTCGACACGGCGGCGCACCGCATCGACCGCGCCAAGCGAGGCCGCGCCGATGGCCTCGTCGATGGCCGCAGCCGGCAGGACGATGCGGAACCGACCGTTCTCCGCCTCGCTCAGCGTGCCGAGGCCGAGCCCCGTCAGCGTCGCGCGGGCCGCTTCGATGCGGTCGGGCGCCGTCACGGTGACGTCGATCGTGTCTTCCACGCCGTTGAGATCGCTGTAGGGAACACGGGCCGCGCGCAGCGCATTGCCGATCGTTTCCACGCCGGCGCGCAGCCGTTCGGCGGTGATGTCCGCGCGGGAGACGTCGAGCACGAGACGCGAACCGCCGGTGAGGTCGAGGCCCGGCACGAGGCGAGGCGCCGTGATCCAGCTCGGAAGGCCGGCGGCCATGCGAACCGGCAGGAGGCTCGGCAGGATGACAAGAAGGCTCGCCGCGAGGACGAGCCAGAGGGAGAATGTCTTCCAGCGGGCGGATTGCTGCATCGCGGTCTCGACTAATCCGGCGCCGGCGCCGGCTGAAAACCAGTCGGGCCGCCGGGCCGAGGTTATCCCCGGCCGAGCGGCAGGCCAAGCTTATTCCTTGACGGGTTCGCCCTTGACGCGGACCTCGCTGACACCGCTGCGCGCGACGCGCACCTTGACGCCTTCGGCGATTTCGACTTCGAGCTCGCCGTCGTCGACGACCTTGGTGACCTTGCCGACGATGCCGCCGCCGGTGACGACCTGGTCGCCGCGGCGGATGTTCTTCAGAAGCTCCTCGCGACGCTTCATGGCAGCGCGCTGCGGGCGGATGATGAGGAAGTACATCACCACGAAGATCAGCAGGAACGGCAGGATCGACATGAGGATGTCTGCTCCGCCCGCTCCCCCGCCGGGTGCCGCCGTCTGGGCGAAGGCCTCGGTAATGAACATCAGCTACTCCTTGAAATCTTGAATTTGCGCGGCCGGAGGGGCCATTTCGGTTGCCGGAATATAGGCAAGCAGGCATTGAATGCAACACACGAGACTGAGAAGCTCTCGGTTTTCAAGCGCTTTCCCCCTTTTCGCGACCTGCCGCCGCATGCTACCCGGCAGGAACGCATGAGGAGAGAGACATTGCAGGAAGATCACGTCAAGCTTCTGCTGGCCGAAATCGGCCGCATCAACGCCGCGCTCGAACGCCTCGCCGGCCCCGCCCCCGCCGTCAACGACTGGAACGCGGCCGACGTCTTCGTCTGGGCGCCGGCACGCCTCCACGTCCAGCCCGTGAAGCGCCCGAACCGCATCGACATCGGCCTCATCCGCGGCGTCAACCATGTGCGCGACATCCTCGTCGACAACACGGTGCGCTTTTCCCGCGGCCTGCCGGCGAACAACGTGCTGCTCTGGGGCGCGCGCGGCATGGGCAAGTCGTCGCTGGTCAAATCCGTGCACGCGCTCGCCGCCAGGGAAACGGGAAGCGGATTGAAGCTCGTCGAGGTGCACCGCGAGGACATCGCGACGCTGCCGACGCTCCTGGAGCTGCTGAAGGACGTGCCCTTCCCCGTCATCCTCTTCTGCGACGACCTTTCGTTCGACCACGACGACACATCCTACAAGTCGCTGAAGGCGGCGCTCGACGGGGGCGTGGAGGGCCGGCCGGACAACGTGCTGCTCTACGCCACCTCCAACCGCCGGCACCTCCTGCCGCGCAACATGATCGAGAACGAGCAGTCGACGGCCATCAACCCCTCCGAAGCCGTGGAGGAGAAGGTTTCGCTCTCCGACCGCTTCGGCCTCTGGCTCGGCTTCTACCGCTGCAGCCAGGCGGAGTACCTCGAGATGATCGACGGCTATGCCGGCCATTTCGGCCTCGACCTGCCGCAGGAGCAGCTCCATGCCGAGGCCCTCGAATGGGCCACCACCCGCGGCTCCCGCTCGGGCCGCGTCGCCTGGCAATATGTGCAGGACCTCGCCGGCCGCCTCGGCAAGCCGCTCGACAAATGAGGAAGGCCCGGCGAGCCGGGCCTTCCTGTCCGAAATAGCTTGAGCGCCCTATTCCAGATAGGTCATCGGATTGACCGGGGTGGCGTTCTTGCGCACCTCGAAGTGGACCTTCGGCCGGGTGGCGTTGCCGCTCATGCCGGAGGTGGCGACAGTCTGGCCGCGCTGGATTTTCTGGCCGCGCTGGACATTGAGATTGCCGGCATGGCCGTAGACCGTGACGGTGCCGTCGTCATGGCGAACGAGAACCGCGTTGCCGAGCTCCTTCAGGCTGCTACCGGCATAGATGACGACGCCGTTCTCGGCGGCCTTGATGGGCGTGCCTTCGGGAACCGAGATGTCGATGCCGTCGTTGCGGTTGCCGTCGACATTCGCGCCGTAGCCGGCGATGACCGCACCGCGCACCGGCCAGCGATACTTGCCGATGCCGGTCGATTCGGGCGCCTCGTCGGTCACGTCCGACTTTTCCGTCGCTTCCGTCACCGAAACGGTCTTCACCGGCGCCTTGTAGCTTTCCGGCTTCTTCTCGCTCGTCTCGATCTTCTTTTCCTTGTTGACCGGAACCGAGGCGGTCAGGGTCTTGTCGGTCGCCGTTTCCGCCGCGGCACCGCCGCCGGCCGGAATGACCAGCTTCTGGCCGATGCGGATCGAGGCGGTCTCCAGGCCGTTCGCCTTCTTGAGGGCATCGACGGAAACGCCGTTGCTGCGCGCGATCTTGGCAAGCGAGTCGCCCGGCTGCACTTCGTAGCGGCCCTTGCCTTCGCCGGCATCGGCGACGCCGGAATTCGTCTGCCCGCCTTCCGGCTTCAGCTTGTCGCGCGTGGAGGTGCCGGGCAGGATGGCGACGTTCTGCTCGCCCTTGCGCTCCGGCGTCGGCAGCTTGTTGTCGACCTTGAGCGTGCTGTCGGTCGACGCCTTCGCGGCGCTGGAGGTGGTGCTGAAGGTCGGGATGACGATCCTCTGGCCCGGCTCGGCGTCCGATGCGCGCTTCAGGCCGTTGGCGGCAAGGATTTCCCTTTCCGGCACGCCGTAGCGGTTGGCGAGCGTCTTCACGCTTTCGCCCTGGCGCAGCATGACGACCGGCGCATTCTTCGTCGACCAGCCCGGCTTGCTCTTGACGGTGGCGGTCGTGAGATCGTCCGCGCCCTCGACGATGGCCTTCGCCTTGCGCTGCGGCAGGTCCTGGCCGAGCGAGGCCTGCCGCTCGGCGGACTGGCCTGCGCCTGCCGTGGGATCGGCAAGTTCGCCGCGCTGGACGGTCATCGGGGTCGTGGCGAACCGCGTGCCCGAACCGTTCGTCGTCGAGGTATTGATCGGATCGTAGGAAACGGTGCCCTGATCCGGGAGCGGCTGGTTGAGCGCCTCGTCACGCGTTCCCATCTGGTTGGCGGAAGCGAACTGCTGGCCATTTCCGATGTCGCCGCGCGGAACGAGATTGCCGCCGAAGAGCGTGCGGCGCGGGACCGAGCTCGTCGTGATGTTGTCCTGACCGGAACTTGAGAAGAGGCCGCCAAAACGGGATGCGTCCGAGCTGCACCCAGTCGCGACACTTGCCAGCAGGGCCGCCGCCATAAGGCGGGTCGCGGTCCTACCAAAACTCGGCGAAACACTCTTACGCATGAGACTACCCAATCGGTACGCTACTTGATGTAGGCCGATTAAAGCGCGTTAGAGTTACCGCCCGGTTAAAGCCCCGCTATCGGCAACAGTTTTTTGGTGAATTGATAACCATGGCGCGTTCCGCACCATGGCGGCACGCCGGATCGGGATGCCTCAGAACCCCGCGGCATACATGCTGTCGGCGCGCGAGATGCGGCCGCTGACGCGGGCGACGTTCTCCAGGTCGCCCTGGCTCGGCTGGAAGATCGCCGAGATGGGCGTTGCGCGGCGGGCGCTGCGCTCGCCGGCCGCGGCCGGATTCTCGAGGGCGGCGTCGGGCGCGGACATGTCGAGGGCGCTTTCGTTGTAGGCGATGGCACGAAGGGCCGCGACGGCCGCCTCGCGCGTGCCGGCATAACGCGCGCTGCGCTGGTCCTGCGGCGGCATGCTGTCGAAATATTCGATATAGGCGCGATAATAGGCCTTGCGGTCACCCTCTTCGAGGAAGTGGCCGTAGGCGGCGTATTCGCGCCTTTCGAGCTCCCGCGTATCGAGATTGTCGCGTTCGGCCTCGGTAAGCGCGGGCTGACTGTAACCCGTCTCCTCCCTGGCGACGCTCAGAACCAGAAGCGCATCGACCGACAGGCCGACATGGGCCGAGGGGTCGTAGCTGCCGCCCGCAAGATGCGCGCCCGAGCCGGCCTCGGCCTTCTCCTCGGCGGCATTGCCCGCAGCCCTCGTCGCGAGATAGGCGAGGTTGTCGCTGGTCGAGCCGCTTGCGATCCTGTTCGAGACGTACATTTCCTTCTCCGTCGGAACGGCCGCATCCTCCGGGAAAGCGGCGTTCTGCGTGGAACCTTCTGCTTCGTTCCCGGCCTACGCCGCCAAGCTTGCGCGAGGCTTGCGCCGGTTAACAAATGGTTAACACCCTGTCTTTGCGGGAAGAATCACGCGGCGCGCGCGGGCGGCTGCGCCGCACTTTTCGGCACAAATAACAAGAGACTCAGCGGGCAAGTGCCTGCCGAGCCTCAAAGAACGGCCGATGGATAGGGTTAAAGGGCCTGCGCCATCTGCGGGACGATCGGCAGGTAAGGCACCGGGAAAAGGTCCTCGCGGTCGAAGCGGCTGCCGGTCTTCACCAGCTTGAGCATGCGGCACTCGGTTTCGCCGACCATGACGGGCGCGATCAGCATGCCGCCGGAAACGAGCTGTTCGGCGAAGAAGCGCGGCAGGGCCGGAAACGCGGCGGTGACGAGGATGCGGTCGAACGTGCCCTCGCCCGGCATGCCGTTGCTGCCATCGGCCTGGCGCACGACGACATTGCGGATGCCCGCCTTCTCGATCGACTGCTGCGCGTTGCTTGCGAGCGTCCGGTAGCGGTCGATCGTCAGCACGCGCTCCGTGAGCCGCCCCATGACGGCGGCGGTGAAGCCGCTGCCGGTGCCGACTTCAAGCACGCGCTGGCCGGCCTTGAGGTTCAGGAGGTGGAGAAGCCGCACGGCAAGGTCGATGCCCTCGACGAAGGAACCGCAGTCGAGCGGCAGCAGGCGGCTGGAATAGGCCTCACCGGCGAACTGCGGCGGCACGAAGAGCGTACGCGGCGTCTGCTCCACGGCCGTCAGGAGGTCGAGGTTGTTGATGCCCTCGCCACGCAGGCGCAAGGCCAGCGCGGCAAACCCCTCCTTCTCGATCACCCGCCCCGTGTTCAATCCTCGTCCTCTCCGCTGAGTACGCGCTGCACGCGGTCCAGCACGGTATAGTCCGTGAGGTCGAGCTTCAGCGGCGTTACCGAAATCTTGTGGTTCTTCACCGCGTGAATGTCGGTACCGGAACGGAAATCGCCCTTCCGCTCGCCGAAGCGCAGCCAATAGTAAGGAAAGCCCCTGCCGTCCGTGCGCTCGTCGATCGTCAGGCCGAAATCGAGCTTGCCCTGGCTCGTCACCTCGACGCCCTGGAGTTCCTTGGGCGCGCAGTTCGGGAAGTTGATGTTGAAGAAGGTCCAGTCCGGCAGCTCGACGTCCACGAGCTGGCGGATGAGTTTCGGCGCGAAGCTTTCCGCCACCTCCCACGGCACGACGCGGCCGCCGGCGTGGTTGTAGGCCTGGCTGAGCGCGATGGACTTGATACCCTGGAGCGTGCCTTCGATGGCCCCGGCGATCGTGCCGGAATAGGTCACGTCGTCGGCCATGTTGGCGCCGGCATTGACGCCGGAAAGCACGAGGTCCGGCTTCTCGTCGAGCACCTCGCGCACGCCCATGATCACGCAGTCGGTCGGCGTGCCGCGCAGGGCGAAACGCTTGTCGTCGACCTTGCGCAGGCGCAGCGGCTCGGACAGCGTCAGCGAATGCGCAAGGCCGCTCTGGTCCGTCTCCGGCGCGACGACCCAGACATCGTCCGTCAGTTCCCGGGCGATGCGCTCGAGGGCTGCAAGGCCCTCGGCGTGGATGCCGTCGTCGTTGGTCAGGAGGATGCGCATCTCGTCCCCGCCCTCAGGCGGCCTTCTCGATCTTCTTGAGGCCGCCCATGTAGGGCAGCAGGACCTCCGGCACGGTGATGGAGCCGTCGGCGTTGAGGTAGTTTTCCATGACGGCGATCAGCGCGCGGCCGACGGCCGTGCCCGAGCCGTTCAGCGTGTGCACGAACTTCGTCGCCTTGTCGTCCTTGCCGCGGTAGCGCGCGTTCATGCGGCGTGCCTGGAAATCGCCGCAGACCGAGCAGGACGAGATTTCGCGGAACGTGTCCTGCCCCGGCAGCCAGACCTCGAGGTCGTAGGTCTTGCGGGCGCCGAAGCCCATGTCGCCGGTGCACAGCGTCATGACGCGGTAATGCAGGCCGAGGCGCCTGAGGATCTCCTCCGCGCAGGCCGTCATGCGCTCGTGCTCCTCGATCGCGCTTTCCGCGTCGGTGATCGAGACCAGTTCGCACTTCATGAACTGGTGCTGGCGCAGCATGCCGCGCGTGTCGCGCCCGGCCGAGCCCGCCTCCGAGCGGAAGCAGGGCGTCAGCGCCGTGAAGCGCAGCGGCAGCTTCTCCTGGTCGAGGATTTCCTCGCGCACGAGGTTGGTCAGCGAGACCTCCGCCGTCGGGATGAGCCAGCGGCCGTCCGTGGTGCGGAACAGGTCCTCGGCGAATTTCGGCAGCTGGCCGGTGCCGTACATGGCCTCGTCGCGAACGAGCAGCGGCGCATGGACTTCGGTGTAGCCGTGCTCCTGCGTGTGCACGTCGATCATGAACTGGCCGAGGGCGCGTTCGAGGCGCGCGAGCTGGCCCTTGAGCACGGTGAAGCGCGCGCCGGCGATCTTGGCGGCGGCCTCGAAATCCATCCAGCCGAGCGCCTCGCCGATCTCGTAGTGCTCCAGCGCCTTGTGGTTCCAGCCGGGCTTCTGGCCCCACACGCGCTTTTCGACGTTGCCGGCCTCGTCGCTGCCGACCGGCACGTCGTCGAGCGGAATGTTCGGGATGCGCGACAGCGCGTCGGCAAGCTCGGCGGTGAGCTGGCGCTCTTCCTCCTCGGCGGCGGGAAGCTGGTCCTTGATGGCCGAGACTTCCGCCTTCAGCTTCTCGGCAAGCTCGGTGTTCTTGCCCGCCATCGCCGCGCCGATCTCCTTGGAGGCGGCGTTGCGGCGCGACTGCATGTCCTGCGCCTTCTGGACCGCGCTGCGGCGCTTCTCGTCGAGTTCGATCAGCGTCCGCGCCAGCGGGCTTGCGCCGCGCTTGGCGAGGGCCGCGTCGAGGGCTTCGGCGTTGTCGCGGATCCATTTGATATCAAGCATCGTCGTTCCAGGCGTCTTAAGGGTTGGACCCGATCGCGCCCGGCAGCGCCCTGCGGCAACGCCGCCGATGAGGCCTCAGTCGGCCTCACCCGGCGTTGCAACGACCTCGTTTTCCGCATCCTGCGCGTTCGAGGCGCTCGCCCGCTGCCGTTCGATGAATCGGGCCGTATAGATGGAAATCTCGTAGAGAAGGATGGCGGGCAGCGCAAGGCCGATCTGGGAGACCGGATCGGGCGGCGTCAGCACCGCGGCCACCACGAAAGCGATGACGATCGCATATTTGCGCTTGTCGACGAGGGCCTGGGAATCGATGAAGCCGGCGCGCACCAGGAGCGAGGAGACGACCGGAAGCTGGAAGACGAGGCCGAAGGCGAAGATCAGCGACATGATCAGGCCGAGATATTCCGACACCTTCGGCAGGAGCTGGATCGAGACCTGTCCCTCGCCGCCGCCCTGCTCCATGGCGAGGAAGAACCACATGACCATGGGCGTGAAGAAGAAATAGACGAGCGCCGCGCCGATCAGGAACAGGATCGGCGACGCGATGAGGAACGGCAGGAAGGCGGCGCGCTCGTTCTTGTAGAGGCCGGGGGCGACGAACTTGTAGACCTGCTGGGCGATCACCGGAAAGGCGATGACCAGCGCGCCGAACATGGCGACCTTGATCTGCGTGAAGAAGAATTCCTGCGGCGCCGTGTAGATGAGCTCGACATTGCGGTGGGAAAGCCCCGCCCAGCTCACCGCCCACTTGAAGGGCAGGACGAGCAGGTTGAACAGCTCCTTGGCGAAATAGAAGCAGACGAGGAAGGCGACGAAGAACGCGCCGACGGCCCAGAGCAGGCGCTGGCGCAGCTCGATCAGGTGCTCGATGAGCGGCTGGGGCTTGTCTTCGATGTCGCCGCTCATGCCTCGTCCTTCCTGGTCTTCGCGGTCCTGGACCTGGCGGAGGCCTTCCGGCCGGCGGCCGGCTTGGCGGCGGCCTTGGTCCCGGCCTCGGCCTTCGCCGGCGCCTTGCGCGGCTTCACCGTCTTCGCGGCGCCGCCGGCGGCCTTCTTCGCCGCCGTCTTCCCGGTCGCGCCCGTCTTGAGCGGGGCGGCGGCGATGGGTTCGGCAGCGGCGGGCTTGCCGGCGTCGGACGGCACGGCGACCGGCGCGCCCGCAAGGCTCCCGGCCGGATCGGCGGCGGGCGTCGGGGTCGATACGGAGCTGGTCGTCTTCTGCAGGTCGGCCTTGATCTCGTCGCCCATCTGCCGCAGCGGATTGACCGCCTCGCGGACCGTGTTCAGCGGGTTGAGCTTCTGGGCTTCGCCGATCGTCTTCTTGACGTCTTCCAGATCGGCCTCGCGCAGCGCCTCGTCGAACTGCTGGCGGAAATCGCCCGCCATGCTGCGCATCTTGGCCATCATGCGGCCGAACGTGCGCAGCATCTGCGGCAGGTCCTTGGGACCGACCACGATGATCAACACGATGGCGATGACGAGTATTTCGGTCCAGCCGACATCAAGCATAGGGTATCGTCCTCATGGGCCGCGAACCACCGCCCGCGGCCGGGATGCCGGTCACTTGACCTCGTCAGCCTTGTGGTCGACGGTCTTCGCCTTGTCGGCGGCGGCGGCTTCCTCGTCGGACATGCCCTTCTTGAAATTCTTGATGCCCTTGGCGACATCGCCCATCAGTTCCGGAATCTTGCCGCGGCCAAACAGCAGCAGCACCACCACCAGAACGATCAGCCAATGCCAGATGCTGAAAGAACCCATTCGCTTGACTCCCTTTGAAACCCATATCCCGATTTAAGACGTTCAGCCGTCTTTTTCAAATACCAGTATGTCGCGCTGGTTAGCCGAAAGCGTGACGTCGCGCAATCCGGCCGCCAATTGGTCGGCCCGCACCCGCGCCCTTATCGGCCGGTCCGTGCCGGGGACCGCAAGCTCCAAAAGCTCGACCACGCCGAGGAAGCGCCGCGACAATATGCGCGCGGGCGTCTCGCCGCCCGTCTCGCTCACCCGCAGCCCCGACAGGCGCACGGCAACGCGCACCTTCTGGCCATCGGTGAAGCGCCTGCCATCCACGTTGCCGAGCGGCGTTTCCACGACGCCGCCGCGCACATGGCCGGAAAACTCGTTGATCTCGGAAAAGAAGGCCGCGGCGAAGATGGTCCGCGGCTTCAGGTAGAGCTCCTGCGCCGTGCCGACCTGCACGAGGCGGCCGTCCTTAAGGAGCGCGATGCGGTCGCCCATGCGCATCGCCTCCTCGGCATCGTGCGTGACGACGATGGCGCTGGCGCGAGACTGCCGCAGGATCGCCAGCGTATCGGCGCGGATGGAATCCTTGAGGCGCGAGTCGAGGCCGGAGAACGGCTCGTCCATCAGGAGGACCGCGGGCCGCGGCGCCAGCGCGCGGGCGAGCGCGACGCGCTGCTGCTCGCCGCCCGAAAGCATGTGCGGAAACTTCCGGGCGTAATGCGACAGGCCGACGCGCTCGAGCGCCGCCTGCGCCTCCGTTTCGGCCTCGGCGCGCGGCAGGGCCGTCAGGCCGAAGCGCACGTTGTCGAGCACGGACATATGCGGGAAAAGCGCAAAATCCTGGAACATCAGGCCGACGCCGCGCCGTTCCGGCGGCAGGAAGACGCTCGGGCCCGCGATTTCACGGTCGTTGAGCAGCACGCGCCCGGCGGTCTGCGCCTCGATGCCGGCGGCGATGCGCAGAAGCGTCGTCTTGCCGGACCCGGAAGGGCCGAGCAGGCACAGAACCTCGCCCGGTTCCGCCGTCAGCGAGATGCCGCGGATCGTCTCCTTGTTATGGTAGCTGTGGTGTATATCCTCGAAGACGAGGCGTGCCGCGAAGGTTACCGCCGATGCCCGTCTCGTCTCGATGCCATTGGAGCCTGACGGGTCCGAAGCCATGTCCCGAAGTCTTTCCCTGCCGCCGGCTCCGTACCGGCGGTACGGTCCTGTCATAAGCTTCGTCTATTCGTCTTCTTTTCCGCCCGGTGTCAAGAGTCCGAGCTCCTCGAGGTCGAGCGGGGTGATCGGGTCCTCGTCCTCGGCCAATTCCTCCTCGCCGAGCGGCAGCGGCACCTGGAAATTGGAGGGGATTCGGCCGGAGAGCAGGCCGGCGCCCTTCAGTTCGTCGAGCCCCGGCAGGTCGCGCAGTTCCTCGAGGCCGAAGTGATCGAGGAAATCCCTTGTGGTGCCGAAGGTTACCGGACGGCCGGGCGAACGACGGCGGCCGCGGAAACGCACCCAGCCGGCCTCCATCAGGACATCCAGCGTGCCCTTGGAGGTCTGCACCCCGCGGATATCCTCGATCTCGGCGCGGGTGACCGGCTGGTGGTAGGCGATGATCGACAGCACTTCGAGCGCGGCGCGCGACAATTTGCGCACCTCGGTCTCGTCGGTGCGAATGACGAAGGACAGGTCCGGCGCGGTGCGGAAGGCCCAGGCGTCATCGACCTGCACCAGGTTGACGCCGCGTCCGGCATAAAGGCCTTTCAGCTCGCGCATGACATGCAGCACGTCCACGCCGTGCGGCAGGCGCTCGGCGATATAGGCCTGCGACACGGGGCCGGCCGAGGCGAAGACCAGCGCCTCGGCGATCCGCGCCGCCTCGTGCAGCCGGCGCGGGTCGACGATCGTGCCGCCGTCCGCCTCGCGCGGTGCATCGTCCTCGTTCTCAGCCAAGCCCGGCGCTCCCCTCCTCGTCGCCTTCGTCGGCCTTCGGGCCGCGGCGAAGGTAGATCGGCTGGAAGACGCCGTCCTGCCGAAGCTCCAGACGCCCTTCCCGGACGAGTTCCAGCGTCGCCGCAAAGGCGCTGGCGATCGCCGTCGTGCGTTCCGTCGGGTCGCTGAGGTAGCGCAGCATGAAATGGTCGAGGGCCGTCCAATCGTCGCCGACGTCGCCGATGAGCAGTTGCAGGATCTCGCGCGCGTCGGCGAGCGACCAGACATTGCGCTTCTCGATCGTCACCTGCGTGATCGCGTGGCGCTGGCGCAGCGAGGCGTATGCGCTCAGGAGATCGTAGAGCGAAGCCTCGAAGGCGGAGCGCCGCTCGGTCGGGATATGCTCCGGCATGCCGCGGGCGAAGACGTCGCGGCCAAGCCGGTTGCGGTTGACGAGCTTGGTCGCCGCATCGCGCATCGCCTCCAGGCGCTTCAGGCGGAAGGCAAGGCTCGCCGCCATCTCCTCGCCCGAAGGGCCGTCGTCCTTGGCCTGCTTGGGAATCAGCAGGCGGGACTTGAGATAGGCGAGCCATGCCGCCATGACGAGATAGTCGGCGGCAAGCTCGATGCGGATCTTCCGCGCCCGGTCGATGAAGGCGAGGTACTGCTCGGCGAGCGCCAGCACGGAGATGCGGGTGAGGTCCACCTTCTGGGTGCGCGCGAGGTGGAGCAGAAGGTCGAGCGGCCCTTCGAAGCCGGCAAGGTCGACGACGAGGCTTTCCTCGTGCAGCCCCCGCTCCCCGGCGCCGTCCTGCCACAGGTCTTCCATCGGCGCATCCGCGCCGCGACCCTTCTTCTGTGGCTTGGGCTCCGTTACCTGCACATCGCTCCTCCAGGTCTCTTTGCCTTGCACGCCTTGCCGCGATTGCTCCTGTGCAGCGGCGGTCAGGCCACCGCGATCATGGCGTCGAATTCCTCGCGCAGCGCCTGTTCGTCCGCCCCGTCCGGCGCCGGAAAAGCCGCGCGCACCGCGTTCGCCCGCCGCAGGCTCTCGCCGGCAAGCGCGGGAACGTTCTCGGTCACCGCAACCATTTCCTCCATGATGCCATGGCAATGCAACACCATGTCGAGCCCGGCCGCCATGATTCCCCTGGTTCTTGCGGCAATATCGCCCCTGAGGGCATTCATGGACACGTCGTCGGACATCAGGAGGCCGTCGAAACCGATATGGCCGCGGATGATCTCGCGCACCACTTTTGCCGATGTCGTCGCCGGATTGTCGGCATCGATGGCCGTGAAGACGATATGGGCGGACATCGCCATCAGTTCGTCCCTCATGCGCCGGAAAGGCTCGAAATCGCAGGCTTCCAGCTCCTGCCGGCTCGCATGAACGACCGGCAGGTCGTGGTGCGAGTCGACCATGGTGCGGCCGTGGCCCGGCATGTGCTTCATGACCGGCAGCAGCCCGCCGGCCTTGAGGCCTTCGGCGGCCGCCTTGCCCATCACGGAGACGATCTCCGGCTCCTGCCCGTAGGCGCGATTGCCGATGACGTCGTGCACGCCCGGCACGGCGACGTCGAGCACCGGAAGGCAATCGACGTTGACGCCGAGGCGCAGCAGGTCGAAGGCGTGCAGCCGCGACATCAGCCAGGCGGCGCGCAGCCCCTTCTCCTCGTCGGCGCGGTAGATGGCGCCGAGCGCGGCGGCGTTCGGATATTGCCGGACATGCGGCGGCTTTATGCGCTGGACGCGGCCGCCCTCCTGGTCGATGAGCACCGGAACGTCGGCGCTGCCGCCGACGCAGCCGCGCAACTCGGCCGTCAGGTCCGCGACCTGGGCGGGCTCTGCGATATTGCGGCCGAAGAGGATGAAGCCCCAGGGCCGCTCGTTGCGGAAGAAGGCCTTTTCGTCTTCGGTGAGGCTCAGGCCCTTGCAGCCCGAAATGAAGGATTTCGATTCGCTCATGTCCGCAATCTTAGAGGTTCGGAGGGGAAAGGCGAAGGGAGCGGCTGCCAGCAATTCCGTGGCGCGCGGCCTTCGGGAATCGAAGAGGCGCGGACCCGCGTCCGCGCCTCCTCAAAGCGTGATGCTCGTCTCAGCGGGTGACGAGGCAGCTGCCGCCCGCGCTCTTGTAGCGGTTGCACAGCGCGTTCGCCTCTTCACGCGAGCCGGCCGGGATGCGGACGCGGAAGTAGGTGCCCTTGTTCGGGATTTCCGCCTTCTTGATGTCGACGCCGCGGCCGCCGATGACGCTGGCGAACTTTGCGGAGAGCGAGTTGTAGCTCTTCTGTGCCTCCGCCTCGGAAGGCAGGGAGGCGATCTGGATGACGTAGCTGCCGGGCGTGACGGCGGCGACCTGCGTCTGTTCGGCCGTCTGCTGCCCGCCTTGGCCGGCCTGGCCGGCGTCGGCCGTTTCGCCGCCCCTGACATTGCCGTTTTCCGTGACGGTACCGACCACGGTCACCGGCTGGTCGATCGGGCGGGTTTCCGGGACCGGCATATTGTTGCCACCGGCCGCTGCCGTGTCCGCGGCGCCGATCGTCGTCGTCTTCACGGTGCGCACCGGCGCGGTGTCGTCGACTTCGGCGTCGGCCACTTCGGCAAGCGCCGAACGCGGCTGGCCTTCCGCCGCAGCCTGCTCGGTGCGCAGCGACGCCTCGCCGTCGATCGTCGCATTGGCGGTCGCGGCGACCTCGCCGGATGCGCGGCCCGTCGTCGCCGTCGCCTTGGCGTCGAGGCCGGCGGTTTCCGTCGCGGGCCCGCTCACCGTCTCCTCGCGGGCGACGAGCGTGCCGTCCGGCTTGACGATCATCGTCTTGACCTTGCGCGGCGAGACGAGCGGCCTGTTGCCGGTCTCGGCAACCGCCGTTTCCGGCTCGTCGACGCCCGGCAGCAGGCGGTTCTCGTCATCCGCGGCATCCGCTGTACCGGCGCCGTCCTCCGGACCGTCGAACGGCAGGGTTTCCGGCGTCAGCGTGCGCTGCACGACGTCGACCGGCTCCTCCGTCGAGGTGACGAGCTGTTCCTGCTGCGGCGTGCTGGCGGTGTCGCCGGCGACGCGGTCGTAGACGGCCTTGTCCTGGTTCGGCACGGTCTTGCCGCCCCGCTCCTCGGGCACGATCTTGACCGGCTCCTTGTCGGCGAGAATGACGCGGGGCTCGCCCGAGGCCGCCGAGCCGCCGGTGAAGGTGGACCAGGCGTAGACGCCACCGCCCCCGACCAGCAGGAGGCCGGCGATCGAGGCGGCGATCAGCATGCCCCGGCGCGGGCGCGCCGGCTCTTCATCGTAGCCGTCGCCGGAATAGAGCACGCTCGCCTGGCCGGGATCGACCGGGATGGCCATGCGCTCCGGCTGGTTCAGCGAACGGCGGAAATCCTCTTCCAGCGCGCGCTCGAAATCGTCCACATCGTTGATCTGCGCCACCGGCTGGGCCGCGGACGCGGCGGCGACCGCACCGACGGCCACGCCCGCCTGCAGATCCTCGGTGCGCTGCTTGGCGGCCGGCTCGTTGAAGAGCTGCGCCATTTCCGCATCGATGTCGAAATCGTAATCGGGCTGGTAGACCGGTGGCTTTTCCTTCTCGACGGCAGGAAGCTGCGGCACGTCGAGTTCGGTGACCGGCGAGACGCCCTCGTCGGTTTCGGCGATCATCGCCGGATCGAAGGGCAGAGCGCCGTCATTGGCCTCGGCGGCAACCGCCTGCGGCTTGGTATAGGTGGAGACCGGAACGGCAACCGCCGGCTCGCGCCGGACGGGCGTCTCGACCTCGGCCGGCCTTGCGGCCTCCGCCTTCACCTCTTCCACCGGCTCCTCGTCCAGCGAGAAATCGGAAAGATCGAGATCGATGTCGGACAGGTCGAATTCCATGTTCTCGAAATCGAGGTCCGGCTCGGAGGCGGCCGGCGACGGCCTTGCGGCCTCCTCATGGCGAGCCTCGACTACCGGCTCCTGCACCGCCTCGGCGGCCTCTTCCTTCACGGGCTCCACGGAAGGCGACGCGGCCTTCTCCATGACGGGCTCGCGATGGACGGTAGGCGTCGCGCGGCCGAAGATGGCCGAAATATTGGCGGGCGTGCTGCGCGACACGGCGGCGGCCGCGGCATAAAGCGGCGAGCGGCTTTCCGGCACGGGGAAACGCTCCACTTCGGCGAGCAGCGCGTCGTGATCGTAGTCCCGGCCCTTCTCGACGGACTCGACCTGGTAGGCGGGCTCCGCCTCGAGCACGGGCTTGACGGCCTCGGCCTGCCACAGCATCTCGGCTTGCACCGCGGCGAGGGCGCGGTCCTCGCGCGTCTCGAACGGCATTTCCGCCACGAAATGCGGCTCGTCGCCGGCATAGAGGGGCTCCGCCCGGAACGGTTCGGCATGCTCGACGCCGCCATCGGCAGGCATCCAGCCGTCGAAGTTCGGCTCGATATTGGCCTCGACCGTCTCTACGGCTACCGGCAGCGGCTCGACGAAGGAGGCGTCGGCGACCTCCTCGCCCGGATGGACATCCACCGGATCGGCAACGAGGCCGTCGCCGATCGAAAGCTCCAGCTCGCGCTCCAGATCGAGACCGATGTCATCGACGGAACCCTCATCCGCCGTGAGCGGCTGGAGGCCGAGGAAAGCCGGTTGCGGCTCCGCGTCATGGGAGGTTTCGGCGACAGGCGGCTCGGCGGCGGGCTCGTGGCGCACCGGCTCCTCGAAGCGCGGCTCCAGCCGGTCGGCGAATGCATGGCCGGCATGGACCGGCTGCTCGACCTCGACCGAAGGCACCTCGGCAATGGCGGTTTCCAGCTCGTCGGCAAGAAGCAGGGCCGGATCGGCATCCAGCTCTGGCTCAGGTTCGCCAGCCTGCCGGTCCGTGAACGGCTCCTCGGCAAAGGACGGCTCGACAGCCTCGAAGGATGGCTCGCGGTGGTGCGGCTCGCCGGCCACGGTATCGCGCGTCGGCACCTCGTCGATAATCGCCGCCCGGTCTTCCAAGACCGGTGCGGGCTCCTCGAAAACGGGCTCGACGTGGCGGGGTGCCGGCTCTTCGGCATCGACCGGATCGACGGCGACGGGGCTCGGAGCGTCGTACTGCTCGAAAGCGCGAAGAAGCTCGTCCTCAAGGGCAAGGACAGGATTCTCATGCCGCGGCGTCGCCTGCACGGCATCGGGGTAAGACTTGCCGACTTCCTGGACCGGACGCGGATCGAAGTTGACGAGACGGGCAAGCTCGCTCAACGGATCATCGTCTGCCAAGAGGCCCGTGTCAGCGGTTCCGCTTCGCGCGAAGTTCTTGTCTGCCATACTGCTTCCCACTCACAAGCTACAAAGACGCGTTTGCCAGCTTATTGTGGGCAAATGGTGACGTTACCGCATTTCGTCCGGCGCAGCCGTGCCTGTAATGGCCAGGCCCGACTTAAGAACAGATGCGACAGCGTGCACCAGCCCAAGTCTGGCGATACTCAATTCTCTATTTTTATCGTTAACAAACCGTAATTCCGACTGTTCCTTACCTTTATTCCAGTGACCGTGGAATGCGCTGGCAAGATCATAGAGATAAAATGCGATGCGATGAGGCTCGTGCGCCAGTGCAGCACCTTCGACGACACGGGGATATTCTGCCAGCTTTGCCAGAAGCTGCAACTCGCTCGGATCCGCGATGTTGCCGGCAACCGCGCCGGCAAGGTCGAGCGCGGCGACATCGAGGTCCGGGAAGGCCTCGGCCGCCTGCCGGAACACCGACATGCAGCGGGCATGGGCATACTGCACGTAAAAGACCGGATTGTCCTTGGACTGCTCCGTCACCTTGGCGAAGTCGAAGTCGAGCGGCTCGCTGTTCTTGCGATAGAGCATCATGAAGCGCACCGGATCCCGGCCGACCTCGTCGACGACATCGCGCAGCGTGACGAAGTCGCCGGAGCGCTTCGACATCTTCACGGGCTCGCCGTTGCGGTAGAGCTTCACCAGCTGGCAAAGGAGAACCGTCAGCTTCGCCTTGCCTCCGGAGATGGCGCGCGCGACAGCCTCCAGCCGCTTGACGTAACCGCCGTGGTCGGCGCCAAGCACATAGATCATCTCGTCGAAGCCGCGGTCGAACTTGTCCTTGAAGTAGGCGACGTCGGCCGCGAAATAGGTATAGGAGCCGTCCGACTTGATCAGCGGGCGGTCGATGTCGTCGCCGACCTCCGTCGAGCGGAAGAGCGTCTGCTCCCGGTCTTCCCAGTCTTCCGGCAGCTGGCCCTTCGGCGGCGGCAGCACGCCCTTGTAGACGTGGCCCTTGAAGGTGAGGTCGTTGATCGCGGTGCGGATCGGCGCGCCGTTGCCGGCATGCAGCGAGCGTTCCGAGAAGAACACGTCGTGCTTGACGTTGAGCGCGGCAAGGTCCTCGCGGATCATCGCCATCATCGCTCCGATCGTCCTTTCCTTGACGACCGGCATCCACTGGTGCTCCGGCATGGCGCGCAGCGTGGTGCCGAATTCCTCCGCCAGCGCCTCGCCGACGGGGACCAAGTAGTCGCCCGGATAGAGGCCCGACGGGATTTCGCCGATCGCCTCGCCGAGCGCCTCGCGGTAGCGCAGGAAGGCCGAGCGCGCCAGCACGTCGATCTGCGAGCCGGCATCGTTGATGTAGTATTCCTTGATCACCTCGTAGCCCGCGAAGGCGAGCAGGTTGGCGAGGGCATCGCCCACCACGGCGCCGCGGCAATGGCCGACATGCATCGGGCCGGTCGGATTGGCGGAGACATATTCCACATTGACCTTGCGGCCGGCGCCGAGCGAGCCGCGCCCGTAATCCGTGCCGGCCTCCAAGATGGCGGCGAGCAGCTTCTGCCAGTAGGCGACGGAGAGGCGCACGTTGATGAAGCCGGGGCCTGCGACGCCGACATCGGCGACCTCCGGATCGTTCCTCAGCTCGGCGACGATGAGGTCGGCGAGCGCCCGCGGGTTGAGGCCGAGCGGCTTGGCAAGAACCATCGCCGCGTTGGTCGCGACGTCGCCATGGCTCGCATCGCGCGGCGGCTCGACGCTGACGCGGGCGAAATCGAGTTCGGCGCGCTTTTCACGGACTATCTCAAGTCCTTCGAGTACGTTTTTGATTCTTTTGTCGAAGTCTGTAAAAAGGTTCATCTCATCCATCCGCGCGCAGCAGCCCGTCACGGGCCCATTCCTGCGAAGAAGTTCGGGTCGGCGGCTGACTATCGCAATTCCGGGGTATGGTCAAACAGCCGGCGGTGCGTGTTGATCGCATAGTTGTCGGTCATTCCCGCCAGGTAGTCGCCGACATGGCGGGCGCGCGCCGATTCCGGCATGCTCGCGATGCGGTCCACCCAATAGTGCCCCTGCATGAGCTGCGGGTCGTCCATATAGGCGTGGTAGAGGTCCGTCAGGATGGAGGCGGCGTTCGCCCTCACCCGCATGACCTCCGGATGCCGGTAGATGCGCGAGAACAGCAGCTTCTTGATCTGCCTGTCCGTGACGGACATTTCTTCGGAGAAGGTCGCAAGGCAGCGGCGCGCCTTGCGCACGTCGTCGGCGCTTTCCGGGCGCTCCTCGCGGATCGCCTGCTGCGCGTAGCCGATCACGTCCTCCACCATGGCGGTGATCTGCCGGCGCATGATCTCATGCGTGAAGCGCGATTCCTCCAGCCCCGGATAGCGGTCGTGGACCTGCTTCATCAGTTTTGCGAGGAACGGCACCTCTTCCAGCATCTCGAAGGTGAGATAGCCCGAGCGCAGGCCGTCGTCGATGTCATGGGTGTTGTAGGCGATGTCGTCGGCGATCGCCGCCACCTGCGCCTCCAGGCTCGCAAAGCTGCCGAGCTCCAGGTCGTGCACCGTGCAATATTCGAGGATCGGCCGCGGGACGTCGTCTCCGTGCGTGCACTCGCCGGTCGGGCCGATCAGCGGGCCGTTGTGCTTGACGAGGCCTTCCAGGCTCTCCCATGTCAGGTTCAGCCCGTCGAACTCGGCATAGCGGCGCTCCAGCTTGGTGACGATGCGCAGCGACTGGGCATTGTGGTCGAAGCCGCCGAACGGCTCCAGCATCTCGTGCAGCGCGTCCTCGCCGGTGTGACCGAAGGGCGTGTGGCCGAAATCGTGGACCAGCGCGACACCCTCGGCGAGGTCCTCGTCGAGCTTCAGGGCGCGGGCGAGCGCGCGGGCGATCTGCGCCACCTCGATCGTGTGGGTGAGCCGCGTGCGGTAATGGTCGCCATCGGCGGCGATGAAGACCTGCGTCTTGTGCTTGAGGCGGCGGAAGGCGGTCGTATGCACGATACGGTCGCGGTCGCGCTGGAAGTCCGAACGCGTCGGGCTCTCCGGCTCCGGGAAGAGCCGGCCGCGGGTCGCCCAGGGGTCGGAAGCGTAGATGGCGCGCTGTCCCGCGCCGAAACCCAGCGCATGTCTGTCAAAGCTCATTCGTCACCTGCATTCACGCCGCCCATTGACGCGGCCTCAATGCCTTCATACCTATAGTGTGCATAGCGGCAAGTCCGGCCGCAAGCTGTGCTTGAAAGACAAGTCTTTTCAGATATTTGTTTCAGGCGGCTCGCAGGAGGCCGGGTTTTCGGCGGCAGGTTCGCCGGCCGCGCATTGCAAGCGATTCTCTCCGGATCTTGACCCCGGCAGGAGGCAGACATGACCGACAAGTCCGTAACCATCTCCGACGCCGCCGCAAGGCGCATTGCGTCCATCCTCGGCTCCTCGCCCGAAAAGCAGGCCTTGCGCGTCTCCGTGGAAGGCGGCGGCTGTTCGGGTTTCTCCTACAAGTTCGACCTCGTCGAGGACCAGCAGGACGACGACCTCGTGCTCGAGAAGGACAATGCCAGGGTGCTGATCGACCAGCTTTCCCTCATCTACATGGACGGCTCGGAGATCGACTTCGTCGACAACCTGCTCGGCCAATCCTTCCAGATCAAGAACCCCAACGCCGTCGCAAGCTGCGGCTGCGGCACCAGCTTCTCGATCTGATCTTCACCCAACCGGAACGGAACCCGCATGCCGATCAAGATTGCCACCTGGAACATCAACGGCGTGCGGGCGCGCATCGACAATCTCGTCGCCTGGCTCAAGGACTCCGATCCCGACATCGTCGGCCTGCAGGAAATCAAGACGATCGACGAGGGTTTCCCGCGCAGCGAGATCGAAGCGCTCGGCTATCATGTCGAAACGCATGGCCAGAAGGGCTTCAACGGCGTCGCCCTGCTCTCGAAGATCCGTCCCGACGAAGTGAACCGCGGGCTGCCGGGCGGCGACGGCGACGACCACGCGCGCTTCATCGAGGGCGTGTTCTCCGTCGAGGGCGGGGCGATCCGCGTCTGCTCCCTCTACCTGCCGAACGGCAACCCGCCGGACGATCCGGTGAAATATCCCTACAAGCTCTCCTGGATGGACCGGCTCATCGCCTTTGCCGAGGACCGGCTGGCGCTGGAGGAGCCGCTGGTCCTCGCCGGCGACTACAATGTCATTCCCGAACCGCACGACTGCTGGGACGTGAAGGTCTGGGAAAGGGACGCGCTCTATCTGCCGCCGACCCGCCAGGCTTTCCGCCGCCTCGAGAACCTCGGCCTCACCGATGCCGTGCGCGCCTCGACGGACGCGGTGCCGCTCTATACGTTCTGGGATTACCAGGGGGGGTGCTGGCCAAAGAATTTCGGCATCCGCATCGACCATCTCATGCTGTCGGCCGAAGCCTCCGACCGCCTCGTCTCGACGGCGGTCGAAAAGCACGTGCGCGCCTGGGAAAAGCCATCGGACCACGTGCCGGTGGTGGCGGTGCTCGATTACGCCGCTTAAAGGACCGGGATCCTATTCGCCGGGATTGAACCGGATGTTCTGCGCGAGCGCGATACCCCTGCGGCGGTCTTCCTCGCTGGCGACGGAGAAGGCCTCTTCCTGGTTGGCCTGAAGCCAGGCACAGTCCTTCGGCGGGCAATGATCGAGGGCGGCCGTCATGAAGGCGAGGCCCCGGGCCGTATCGCCTTCCTGGAAGATGATGTTGCCGAACAGCCCCATGGCGCCGGCATGGCCGTTGTTGCGGGCCCGGTTCAGCCATTTCTTGGCCTGGTGCACGCTGACGGAGCCGCCCTCGCCCGTCAGCATCATGCGGCCGAGCTGGAACTGGGCTTCCGGAATGCCGAAGGCGGAGGCCGCCTGGAAATAGAGCTGGCGCGCCTGCGCGAGGTCGATCTTGACGGGGCTGTCCGGAATGCCGCGGCGATAGTAGCTGGCGAGCGCGATCAGCGCGTTGGCGAAGTAGCCGGTGTCCTCGGACCCCGGCTCGACGCCGGCCTGGGCGATTTCGCTGTAGATTTTGAAGGCTTCGAGGTCGTTCTCCGGAACGCCGTCGCCATCCGCATACATGTTGGCGAGCGCCCAGCGCGAGCCGGTATGGCCCTTTTCCGCCGCGTAGCGATAAGCCTCGACGGCGTCGCTCTTGCGTCCTTCCTTGTAGGAGAAGAAACCGAACTTGAAGAGGTCGAAAGGACCGCTTTCCTTGCTGACGCCGGACTGAGGGTCGAATGCGAGGGCCTGGGGCGCCATCCACGAGGACAGCGAAAGGCAAAGGCCCATTACCAGTACTTTCATCGGCATCAACTCGGACTTGGGCATCACTTCTACAATTCCGCGCCGGGTTTTCCTTGCCGGGCCGAACCGGAAACGCACGAGGCTCGTGCGGGCTTCCGGCAGTTCCGGCGACAATGACATCGGCTGGCTCATCGTTTCCTTGGCGCAGGTTCCACGCGTCTACATGTCCTTATCGCTGCGCCCCGTTTGTGGCGGGAAATGGACATTTCGTCGCTTCCCGATGGGTGTAGCAAACTCTGGAAAAAAATGTGTTGCGATTCCGTCACATATTTTCAGACACCGCTGTGACTTCCCTTTTGAAGGGAACAAACGGCAAGGAAACGTTAACCAAGAAAAAGGGCCCGGCGATGACGCCGGGCCCTTTTTTTCGGTCGTTTATGGTCCGCCGATCAGAACTTCACTTTCAGCGAGGTCGAGATTGCCGTGATGAGGTCGTTGTCGAAGTCGTAGGAAGCGCGGCCGAAAGTCTGGCCGTTGCGCACGACCGGGCCGGACGAGCCGCTGGTGAGCACGCCGATGGCGCCGGCAACGCGGAACTCGATGTTCTCGTTCGGCGAATATGCAACGCCACCGCCAACCGTCCAGGTATCGGAGTGGGTTCCAAGGCCCGTGGAGACGCCGCGGTCCCAGGTCAGGCTGAGGGCGCCGCTCCACTGCTCGTTGAACTTATGGCCGACACCGCCGGTGATCGTCCAGCCGTCACGATAGAAAAGGTCAAGCGACGTCGCTTCCGTTGCACCACGCGTGGTGCAGGCCACGGCCCTCGTCGATTCCGGGCAGAACGGCAGGCTCTGCAACTGGCTCCAGTCGGTCCACTTCACGCCGCCGAAGACCAGCCAGCCGGGGGCAACGCCGGTCTGGAACTTGAACTCGAGCGAGTCGGGCATGCTGGTCGAGCCGAAAACGGACGTCGTACGGCCGAGCAGCGGGTTCAACGGGTTCACGGCGGAAGGGACACCCGTCAGGTTCAGGGTGCCCGTAATGTTGTCGAGATCAACGGCGCTGTTGTAAACGAGGCTCGTGCGCAGGGCATATTCCTCGATTTCGTAGGCTACGCCGGCGCGCCAGCCCCAGCCGTCACCCTTCAAGTCCAGGCGGCCGACGCCGGTGCCGAAGGCGGCCGGCAATTCTGCCGCCAAGCGCTCCTGAAATCCTGAAAGTTCCTGGTAGAAGCCGCCGCCGATAACGCGCAACTGGCCGGGACCGACATCGAAGGAATACGAGCAGGTCGCCGCGTAGTTGTCGCTTTTGATCTTGGTCTCGATATTCTCGTTCGCACCGACCCAGTTCCTGCCCTGATTAAGGTGCGCGCCCCACGGCTGCGAATAATCGAACATGCAGTCGACCGCGTCGCCAAAGCCAGCCTTGAAACCGATGCGCGGCACCCAATACCCTTCCGTCGCATCGACGCCGTTGCTCGGCCGGCCGGCATTCGTGCCGTCGGCCGGATTCGTATCGCGGACATTGTTGAGCTTGCGCTGCGGGTTGACATAGGTCGCGCCCGTTTCGATGGCATAGCCCGACGGCTCGAACAAAAGGTCGATGTTGTAGCCGGCGCGCTCCAGGCCGCCGGCTTGAGCAGACGTGGACGTCAGCAGCGCGACCGCCGCCATTGCACCTACGCCGACATTCTTCTTACGCATACAGTCCTCCCCTGCGAGCATCTCGCGCGGCCGACGGCTGCCTCCGTCCCGCGCCTCTCCGACACTGACTATCGAAGAGGAGCGCCGGCTTGGCAAACCCCACTTTTTGCCGGTGATTTCCACGGACCCGTCATTAAATTACGTAAGATTTTTCTGAAGCCCCTCAGCAATTCGATTGATCGGAAAAATATTCCCCAAAACTCCAAGAATACGTCCTTTCCGAGATGATTTTTTTGTTATCCGGCCGTCATGTCACATTTTGGACACAACCGGAATTTTGCGGACCGGCGCGCGAATAGAAAACCGCGCCGGGGGTTCCGGCGCGGTTTTGGGGTCCCTGCCAGGCTCAGGCCGAAGAATCAGCCCGCTTCGCTGACGCGGGCAAGCGCCACCGAGAGGCTTGCAAGCTGCTGTTCCAATTCGGCAAAGCGCTCGCGCTCGGCCTCGACGACCTCCGGCTTGGCATTGGCGACGAACTTCTCGTTCGACAGCTTGCCCTGGATGCGCGCGGCCTCCGCCCTGGCCTTCTCGATCGCCTTTTCGAGGCGGGCCTTCTCGGCCGCAAGATCGATCAGGCTGCCGAGCGGCAGGCAGACCGTCGCCTCGCCGACGACGATCTGCGCGGCCCCCTTGGGAGCGGAACCTTCGAGGCGGACATCCTCGACGCGCGCGAGACGGCGGATGGCCGGATCGTGCGTCGTCAGCCGCTTCTGCGTCAGCGCGTTGGCGCCAACGACGACGAGCGGGGCCGTGGCGCCCGGCGGCACGTTCATCTCGGCGCGCACCGAGCGGATGCCCGAGACGAGCTCGACCAGCCAGTTGATCTCGTCGGCGGCCGCGTCGTCCGCATAGGCGGGCGACGGCCATTCGGCGTGGCAGAGCAGGGTATCGCGCGTCTTGCCTTCGCCGGCCGTGTGCGCCCAAAGCTCTTCCGTCATGAAGGGCATGAACGGGTGCAGGAGCTTGTAGGTCTCCTCCAGGACATAGGCGGCGCAGGCCTGCGATTCCGCCTTCGCCGCCTCGTCCTCGCCGTTGAAGACCGGCTTGAGGAGCTCCAGGTACCAATCGCAGAACTGGTTCCAGATGAAGCGGTAGAGGGTGCCCGCCGCGTCGTTGAAGCGGTAGGTTTCGATCGCCTCGGTGACGTCGCGGGCCGTGCGGGCGAGTTCCGTCAGGATCCAGCGGTTGATCGTCAGCGAGGCCGTTTCCGGCACGAACTTCGGATCGCTCGCGACCCCGTTCATCTCGGCAAAGCGCGTGGCGTTCCAGAGCTTGGTGCCGAAATTGCGGTAGCCGGCGATGCGGGCCGGATCGAGCTTCACGTCGCGTCCCTGCGCGGCCATGATGGCCAGCGTGAAGCGCAGCGCGTCGGCACCGTATTCGTCAATCAGTTCGAGCGGGTCGATGACGTTGCCCTTCGACTTCGACATCTTCTGCCCGTTCTTGTCGCGCACCAGGGCGTGGACATAGACGGTGTGGAACGGCTCGACCGGGTTGCCGGCCTCGTCCTTCATGAAGTGCAGGCCCATCATCATCATGCGGGCGACCCAGAAGAAGATGATGTCGAAGCCGGTGACGAGCACGTCGGTCTGGTAGTATTTTTTCAGCTCCGGCGTCTCTTCCGGCCAGCCGAGCGTGGAGAACGGCCAGAGCGCGGAGGAGAACCAGGTGTCGAGCACGTCCTCGTCGCGCGTCAGGATCTCGCCCGGCGCGAAATTCTCCAGCTTCTCCTCGACCCAGGCCTTCCACGGGCCTTCATGGGAGATGTAGTGCTGGATCGCCGCGTGCAGCGCCTCCTCCTCGGTCTTCTCGACGAAGACCTGGCCGTCCGGACCGTACCAGGCCGGTATCTGATGACCCCACCAGAGCTGGCGCGAGACGCACCAGGGCTGGATGTTCTCCATCCACTCGTAATAGGTCTTTTCCCAGTTCTTCGGCACGAACTTGGTGCGGCCTTCGCGAACCGAGGCGATCGCCGGCTGGGCGAGCGTCTTGGCATCGACATACCATTGCTCGGTCAGGCGCGGCTCGATCGGCACGCCGCCGCGGTCGCCGTGCGGCACGGTGTGCTTGTGCGGCTCGACCTTGTCGAGAAGGCCCGCCTCCTCGAAAATGCCGACGATGACCTTGCGCGCCTCGAAGCGGTCCTTGCCTTCGAGCTGGTCCCAGGCGCCGTGCAGCGCGGCGGGATGGTCGAGGCCTTCGAGGAAATCCTCGTTCTCCTTGAGCGTGACCTTGCCGTCGACCGTCAGCACGTTGACCTGGCGCAGGCCGTGGCGCTTGCCGACCTCGAAGTCGTTGAAGTCGTGGGCGGGCGTCATCTTGACCGCGCCGGTGCCGGCGGTGGGGTCCGGATACTCGTCCGCGACGATGGGAATCCTGCGGCCGACGATCGGCAGGATGACATGCTTGCCGACGATCGACTTGTAGCGCTCGTCCTGCGGGTTCACCGCGACACCGGTGTCGCCGAGCATGGTTTCCGGACGGGTCGTCGCGACGACGAGATAGTCGCGCGTCTCGAATGCCGTCGGCTTGCCGTCCTCGTCGAAGGCGACGGGATGCTCGTAGGTGACGCCCGGCTCCAGCGGGTAGCGCAGGTGCCAGAGGCTGCCGTTCACCTCGACCTGCTCGACCTCGAGGTCGGAAATCGCGGTCAGCAGCTTCGGGTCCCAGTTGACGAGGCGCTTGTCCTTGTAGATCAGGCCTTCCTTGTAGAGCGAGACGAAGACTTCGAGGACGGCGTCGGAAAGCCCCTCGTCCATGGTGAAGCGTTCGCGCGACCAGTCGCAGGAGGCGCCGAGGCGCTTCAGCTGGTTGAAGATCAGGCCGCCCGATTCCGCCTTCCATTCCCAGACCTTCTCGACGAAGGCCTCGCGGCCGAGCTCGCGCCGGCCCGGCTGCTTTTCCGCCGCAAGCTTGCGCTCGACCACCATCTGCGTCGCGATGCCGGCATGGTCCATGCCGGGCTGCCACAGCACGTCCTTGCCGCGCATGCGCTCGAAGCGGACCATGATGTCCTGCAGCGTGTTGTTGAGCGCGTGGCCCATATGCAGCGAGCCCGTCACGTTCGGCGGCGGGATGACGATGGTGAAGGTCTCGGCGCCGGGCTTTGCCCCCTCGCCCGCGCGAAAAGCGTTCGCGTCTTCCCACGTCTTGGCAATTCGCGGCTCGACCGCTGCGGAATCATAGTTCTTTTCAAGCATTTTCGTGCGTGGCCTGCTGTTTGTCGGTGGGTGTTCTAAACCGGATGGCCGGGATGGAGTCAACAATATCAGAAGAAAGCCGCCCCGGAGACCCGGCGCGGCTCAAACCGTTTCGTTCCGATGAAAATGCCGGCGCCGGTCAGCGGCGCGGACCGCGCGCCACCCGCTCGATCTCCTCGCGCACCAGCCGCTCCACCAGCGTCGGCAGGTTGTCGTCGAGCCATTCCTGCAGCATGGGGCGCAGCATGTCCTCGGCGATCTCGTCGAAGGAGCGGCGCGGGCCGGCATCGAGCGCCTCGGCCAGCGCGCCGAAGGACTGCGCCACCCGCTCGCCGACGGCCGGCGATACGAGCGCTGCGATATCGCGGCTCGGCGCCGCCTGTTCGACAGCTTGAACCGGCGCAGCGCGAACCGGCTCGGCGGCGTCCGCCTTCCCGGCGGCTCCGGCGGCCGGCTCGACTTTCTCGACCGGCGCGTCCAGGTGGCTTGCCGTCACCGCCATGCGCGCCGTCACCAACGGGCTTTCCTCGCGGGCGGCCACCTGCACCGGCTCCGCCAGCAGAGGCTCGCGCTCGACCGGTTCCCGGTTCGCGGCGACGTGGCGCTCTGAAGCGGCGCGCACGCGCGCGGCGACATCCGCCAGCGACATGGCGGGCTGGGCGCCCTGCGCCGGTTCGGCGCGCTGGATCGGCTCGGCCGCGGCGGAGCGGTGCTCTTCCGCATGGAACCGCTCGACCACCGAGGGATGATCGAGCAGGTTCGCGTCGCTTTCCGTCGAGATGTCGAAGCCTTCGTCGCCAGCGCCGGCGGCAAGCTCCGGCTGGGCTTCGTTGTTCTCGATGATCTTGCGGATCGACGCCAGGATTTCATCCATGGACGGTTCACGCGCTACATTCGGCTGAGCCATTTCTGTCCCCGTTCTCTGCGGCGTCCCGCGGCCTGCCGCAAGAGGCGTGCCGGACGTCCCGAAAACCCTAGGCGAGTTCGGCGGCGAACTAAATCGCTGCGAATCATGTGTTATCAGTGATGCACAGATTTGTTTGCCCTGCCAAGGGCGAGGCCTGGGGACCATGGGCGGCCGTGGCAGAACCCGACCATGCCCAAAAGGAAAGGCCCGCCGCACGATGCGCAGCGGGCCTCCGGATTTTCATTCCGCCCAAGCGGCGATCAGAAGACGAATTCCTTCGCCTTGCGGAAGCCGGGCAACGGCTTGACGGCGGTGTTGAAGACATTGCGCTCGGCGACGCGGCCGCCTTCCTTGATATAGAGGCGGGCCTGCGAGGCGTTGCCGTAGCCTTCGACGACGACGAGGCGGCCGCCGTCGCGCAACTGCGCGAAGAGCGCATCCGGCACGAATTCGACGGCGCCGTGCACGAAGATCACGTCGTAGGGCGCCTCGGGCGCGTAGCCGGCCTCGAGGTCGCCGGTCACGACGGCGACATTGTCATAGCCGAGGCGCGCGAGCGTTTCCGTCGCGGCGGCCGCGAGCTCCGCATCGCTTTCGAGCGCGACGACCGAGCTGCCGAGCCGCGAGAGGATCGCGGAGGCGTAGCCGGTGCCGCAGCCGACCTCCAGCACGACGTCGCCGGCGGCGACCTCGGCGAGCTGGACCAGCTTGGCGAGCGGCGACGGCTCCATCAGGTAGCGGCCGGGCGCGAGCTGGATGTCGTTGTCGATATAGGCGAGCGGCTTCAGAGCCGCCGGCACGAACTCTTCGCGCGGCACGGTGAGGAAAGCGTCGAGCACCTCGTGCGACGTCACGTCCGTCGTACGGATCTGGTTGTCCACCATCTTCGTGCGCGCTGCATTATAGTCAATCATCTCTGGCCCTTAGAGTAAAAACGGCGTAGACCGGCGCAAGAGCCCGGCCCGGAGCCGGATGCGTCGCAATTCTCATAGTTCGGTTTCGGGCCGGGTGTCCATAGGCGGCAGGCGATTGCGCGCAAAAACCGCGCCCCCGACGATGCAGCGATGGCCCCTGTATTTTTCCGCGAGTTATCATGAATAAATTACTCAACATATTATTGCCTGTTCCGTGCATAATGTCGTATTGAGCACTCAGGCTTCAGGGCGTCCTGCGCGCCCACCGTGCCCGGTTCTTGCGAACGGGCTCCGTTTGAATTGAGACATGCAAGAGGAATACGCCGTGCTGAAACGGTCTCGACTGCTATTCGCGATCATCCTGATGGCGCTCGCCGCCCCGCACGCCGTGTCGGCGCAGACCCAGGAAACACCGTCGGTCCAGACGGACACCCAGCCGGAGGCAGGACAGCCCGCAGGAAGCGATACCGGCGGCGCCTCGACGACGGACACCACCGCGCGGCCGACGACGAGCGAAGGCACGGCCGACACCCCGGCGAACCCGGCGACGGGCGCCGAAACCGGCACGACCCCGGGCGAGGAGGAGGCCACCGACCTCGACGCGGTCGACGATGCCGAGGCCGCGGGCGAACGCCAGGCCGGCCTGCCGCACGACCTTTCGCCGTGGGGCATGTTCATGGCCGCCGACATCGTCGTCAAGGCGGTCATGCTCGGCCTTGCCTTCGCCTCCGTCGTCACCTGGACGGTCCTGCTCGTGAAGATCGCCGAACTCGGCGGTGCCCAGCGCTCCGCCAGCCGCGCCGTGCGCCAGCTCGCCGCTGCGCGCGGCCTGGAGGACGGCGAGCAGGCGCTCGGCCGCAACCGCGGCGTGGTCGCCCGCATGACCCGCGCCGCGCGTGAGGAAATGGAGATGTCCGAAGGCGTTCTCGACCATGTGTCCGACGGCGGCGTCAAGGAACGCATCGCCTCGCGCCTCAGCCGCATGGAGGCGCATGCTGGCCGCCGCATCGCCAAGGGCACGGGCCTGCTCGCCACGATCGGCTCGACCGCCCCGTTCGTCGGCCTCTTCGGCACCGTCTGGGGCATCATGAACTCGTTCATCGGCATCTCGAAGGCGCAGACCACGAACCTCGCCATCGTCGCGCCGGGTATCGCCGAAGCGCTGCTTGCGACCGCCATCGGCCTCGTCGCCGCCATCCCCGCGGTCGTGTTCTACAACTTCCTGGCGCGCGCCATCACCGGCTACCGGCAGAACCTCGCCGATGCGTCGGCGGCGATCGAACGGCTTGCAAGCCGCGACCTCGACGTCCGCCGCGCCCAGCGCCAGCCCGCCCAGCGTGCCGAGCGCGCCGCCGGCTCCGTCGTGAAGATCGGGTGACGCCATGGCCAGCAAGATCAAGGAAGGCGGCGGCGACGACCTGGAGGAGAACAGCGAGATCAACGTGACGCCGTTCATCGACGTCATGCTGGTGCTGCTCATCATCTTCATGGTGGCCGCGCCGCTCGCCACCGTCGACATCAATGTCGACCTGCCCTCCTCCGTCGCCCAGCCGACGCCGCGCGAGGACAAGCCGGTCTTCATGACGCTGAAGAAGGACCTGACGGTCTCGATCGGCAACGGCGAGATCGCACGCGACAATTTCGGCCCCGAGCTCGACGCCGTGACCGAAGGCAACAAGGACACCCGCATCCTGCTGCGCGCCGACAAGGCGGTCGACTACGGCAACGTCATGGACGTCATGAACCTGCTGCGCGGCGCCGGCTACGCCAAGATCGCCCTCGTCGGCCTCGAAGGCGCCCCGGCGCAATAAGCATCCGGCCGGCGCGCTTGCGGGCGTGCCGTCCCTCCGGCGTGCCCCTTCCCGGAACGGCATCTTGCCGACATCGCAATGCCGGTGGTACGGGCTATCGCTGCCCTTGCGAAATCCATGGGCAACCGCCGGCCGCCTCCGACAGGTTGCGGCGGGCCGCAGGAACGTTGCTCCGGGATAGACATGCCAGACCCTGCTTCCCACAAGATCGCGTACCGCACGGAAATCGACGGCCTTCGCGCGGTGGCGGTGGTGCCGGTGATCCTCTTTCACGCCGGCATTCCCTGGGTGAGCGGCGGCTATGTCGGGGTCGACGTCTTCTTCGTCATCAGCGGCTACCTCATCACGAGGATCCTGCTCGACGCCCACCAAAGCTCCACCTATTCGATCATCGACTTCTACAAGCGCCGGTGCGTGCGCATCCTGCCGGCGCTGACCGTCGTGACGGCCGCAAGCTTTGCGGCCGCATGGCTTTGGATGGCGCCGCAGGACCTTCAGAAATTCTCGAAAAGCGTCATCGCGGTCGCCACCTTCTCCTCGAACATCCTGTTCTGGCGGGAAAGCGGCTATTTCGATGTCCAGGCGGAGTTGAAACCCCTCCTCCATACCTGGAGCCTCGCGGTCGAGGAGCAATATTACATCATCTTCCCGGTGGTTCTCGGCCTGATCTGGAGACTGGCGCCGCGGCTGGTGCTGCCGGCCCTGGTCGCGGCCGCCGTCGCCGGCCTCTACCTTTCCGGCAAGATGGTCCGCTACGCGCCGGAAGCGGCCTATTTCCTGCTTCCCTCGCGCGCCTGGGAAATCCTCGCCGGCTCCATCATCGCCGCGCTTCAGGGTCTCGGCCACTCCTCCCGCATCGACTCGATTGGCAACCGCACGGCGGAACTCCTGGCCGCGACGGGGCTCGGCGCCATCGCCGTCTCGGTTTTCCTGTTCACCAGCACCACCCGGTTCCCCGGTTACAATGCACTCGTTCCGGTGCTCGGAACCGCTCTTATCCTGCTGTTCGTGCGGCGCGGCGGCCTCTGCCACCGCCTCCTCTCCTCCAGGCCGCTCCAGCTGATCGGCCTTTCCAGCTACAGCTCCTATCTCTGGCACCAGCCGGTTCTTGCCTTCGCAAGGCTGCGCAGCGCGCACGCCCTCTCGCCGCTCGAGGAGCTGGGGCTTGCGGCCGTTTCCGTCGCCCTCGGCTTCCTGACCTGGAAATTCATCGAGATCCCCGCCAGGAGCCTCCACAAGCTGGATGCCGGACGCGTCCTCTCCCTGGCGCTCGCGTCCTGCCTCCTCACCGCCGCGCTCGGGCTGGCCGCGCTCCAGGCCGGCGGATTTTCCGGCCGGTTTCCCAAAGAGGTCATCGCCTTCCTCGACACGCCCGAATTGGAGACCGGCGCGGCCTGCACATATTTCGACGCCAGCGGCGCGGCCGTTCCCCCGGGATGCGCCTTCGGCGATCCCGGCGGCAAGAAGGCGATCGCGCTCTACGGCGATTCCCACGCCCAGGCGCTTTTGGCCATGCTGGACAGGGAGTTCAAGCGTCTCGCCATTCGCGGGCTGCGCGTGAACGTCACGCAATGCGAGCCCATTCCCGACATCATGGTGCAGGGCCTTCCGGAAGACCGCTTCGAGACCTGCCGCCAGGCCTTCGACCAGACCCTCGATTTCCTGAAGCGCGAAGCGGACGGGATAATCGTCGCCATCCGCTGGAACTACCGGCTCTATCCCGTGCCCGGAGAGATCGACCGCCTGACCTTCGACAATGGCGAAGGCGGGGTCGAGCTGGACAAGGAGCGGATCTATGAAGCGCGCGACGAAAGCGGCGAAAGAAGCATCCTCGCGCCGGCGAAGGAGCGGGCCGTAAAACGCCTGTTCCAGAAGCTGGAGGGTACCGGCCTTCCCGTCTCGATCGTCCATCCGATCCCGGAGACGGGCATCGACATCAAGCGGTACAATTTCATCCGCTATCTCGAAGAAGGCCGGCTGCCGGACGAGGTGACGACATCCTATGAAAGATACCGGAGCCGCAATGCATTCTCGGGCGCCCTGCTCGACGGGATAACCGGCCCGAAGATCTTCCATGTCTATCCGGACCGCGCCCTTTGCGACACGTTCGTGAAGGACCGGTGCGTCGTCCAGCACGGCGGCAAGCGCTACTATTCCGACGACGACCACCTCTCCGAAGAAGGGGCATCGCTGCTTGCCGGGGAGATCCTCCATCCCTTCCTCGGCGATTTTGCCGCACAGGTCCGGCTGTCCGGCGAAGCCGGGCGTTTTGCGCAAGGATCCGCCCGGTGAAAAAAGGATCACATTCAGATTGAAGCCCCTTGCGCCCTTTCTAAATTCGTTCTAAACGCCCGGCACCACTCGCTTTATAGCAAACGGACGGCCTCGTGGCGGAGTGGTTACGCAGAGGACTGCAAATCCTTGCACCCGAGTTCGATTCTCGGCGAGGCCTCCATCCCTTCCTTGAATTCCGGTCTGCCGCGCCCGATGAACGCCTATCGCGGCCGCCCGCGCGCCATGTAATTTAACCGGCTGTTTTCATTACAATATTGTAATGTCGCATTCAGTTTTCATTCATCCTTCCGGCAATAGGGTCCTCTCATCGACAACGAGGAACCCACCGATGAAACTCTTCACCCGCACCCTTCTTGCCGCCGTCGCGCTCTCCTTCGCCGCCGCACCGATGGCACATGCGCAATACCACGGCCACGACCGCAAGCCGGGCTATTCGTCCTCCTGGAACAAGCACGACGCCAAGAAGCGGCATCATTGGCGCAAGGGCGAGCGCTATTCCGACTGGAAGCGCCGGCCGGCCGTGCGCGACTACCACCGCCATGGCCTGCGCAAGCCCGGCCGCGGCCAGCAGTGGGTGAAGGTGGACAACACCTACCTCCTGATGAGCGTCGCCACCGGCTTGATCCTCGGCGTCGCCGCCGCCCGCTAAAAAGGACGCCGCCGCAGGCTCTTGCCTGCGGCGGCGTTTTCGTTCAACGAATGAGAAGCGCCGTTCCGTAAAGCCCCAGGGCAAAGACCGTATGCGCGATCAGGTTGAGCGCCCGCACCGTGTTGGCGTTCGGCAGCTTCGAGGCCGCAACGCCGATGCCGAGGCCGGGCTGCAGCAGGAACCAGCCGGCGCCGACGGTGACGATGCCGAGGATCCAGGCGGGCAGGAAGGCGGGCTCGGCGAACCATGCCGGACCGGCGGCCAGCGCCAGGACGATGCCGTAAAGAATGCCGACGGCATAATGCCCGATCCAGCCGAGCGCCAGCTCGTTGGCATAGGGCTCCGCTTTGGCTATATCGTCATGAAAGACGGTGCCGTTCTTCAGGTGCCAGAACCAGCGCCCGACCGGCGCCCAGTTCGGCCGCGGCTGGCCGAACGCCTTCCACAGCAGGATCGCCCAGAGATCCATGAGCACCGTCGCGCCGATCCCGATCACGACACCCTTGAGCAGCAGTTCCATGCCCTTCCCCTCGCCCGAATTCGATCAAGGGGTTAGAGCAGGTCCGCCGGCCGGGCGCAAGAAAGCTCGCGGCCTCAGCGCGCGTCGCGCCGCGCCTTGCGCGTTGCCCACCAGACGGCCAAACGGCGGCGCTGGCGGCGCACGAAATGGGAATCGTGCGAGAGCACGAGCAGGCCGAGCGGCACCATCCAGAATCCGAGCACAGGCAGGAAGCCGAGGACGCCGCCGCAGATGAGCAGCACGCCGATCGTGGTGCGCAGCCAGCGCGACTCCGGCAGCTTCATGCGGAACGAGCCGATCACGATCTGCCTCGTGCGAGGGTCGATCCCGAAATGCATGTTGGTCTTTCGCGCCGTCATTCACCGCTCATCGTGCTGCAAAGCCCGGTTTTCCAAGGCTGATCCTTCCCCCAGTTGGAGACTTCTCCACAATCAATCAAGTGTGGCGCATTTTTTTGTCAAAAAGCGCTTGGCAAATCGATCAGGCATTTGTATTACGCGCTCACTCCGCGGCGAGCGGATGATCCCTGGTAGCTCAGCGGTAGAGCACTCGACTGTTAATCGATAGGTCGCCGGTTCGAATCCGGCCCGGGGAGCCAGTTTTGAAGATAAGCGCCTGTTATTGTTGAGAAATCCGATAGCAGGCGCTTTCTTCCCCACAATCCCTCCCCGCTTTTGACGTCCGCTACATCAACGTGTGGAGTCGAACTCAATGCGTCGGGTTCACCGCTGCAGCCAGACCGACCACATCCCGCCTCGCAGCTTCTGCCTCATCCTCTTCTTGGATCTCCCGCTCGGCCTGAAGCCAATGGCCGAGCGATCGGCCGTCGAGCGAACCTTCGCGCTGCCATAGCTCGAAGGCGCGCGCCTTGATCCGCCTTTCGCGTTCGTCGTCCATGATCAGCCAAGCCCAAAGAACGACAGTACAGCGATAATGACCACGACCAGGCCGACGAGATAGATGATGTTGTTCATTGTGCGTCTCCTTTTTCGTTCGTGAACAAACGTGCCCGCCTCCGTTCTTGTTCCTGTCGACTGGAACCACCACTAGCTGCAGTCGTTCCTCATGCCCCACAGGAGATCACGCAATGGCAATTGAGAACGCACCCACCGAGAAGGGCAAAGATGGCGCAAGAGGCCTCCACAAGGCTACACGGGCCGAGGAGCGCAAGGTTGAGGCTGAGAAGGGCTCGGACCTCGCGAAGGGCGCCGATCGCTTTGACGAGCGCTCCAGGAGCTCTGACGGCAAGAGTGCCGGCGAAAAGCAGCGGTAAGTAAATCGTCTGACCAGCAACACGCCGTATATCCAACATCTAATATAGATAGAAAGCAAGTACACTGCTCGCCTTGCAATTGTCACGCTATAGGCGCACAATTGCATCACTGACAGCCGATTATCAGGGCGCTGTCGGCAGTAAGGTGACTCCTTTCGCCCTGAACAAGGAAGGGAGCTCGCCATGGATCTCCCGCATTTATTACCTCAAGCCGGAATATTTGAGCCGGACGATCTTGCTGTTATGCGAGATGTCGTCGCACGGCTGAAAAGGCATGCGGACCACGACATCGATGCGATTGCCCTTACCGTAATCCGCCTTTTCCGGGAGGAGCCCGGCGATGCTGAGCACCTTTGGAACCGGTGTCGGTCCCTCGTGAGCTGACCGCGGCTTACGCGGTAAAGCACTGAGAGAAAACAAAACCGCCCGCCTCGGGGGAGGCGAGCGGCTCAGTGCGCGGCGAGTCTTCCATGGGTTTCGCATGCCGATTGGCCGCGCACGAAGCAACGATACTACATCGTGGAATGGTCGGCCAGCGCGCGTCGCATGTGGGGGACGTGCTATCGCGCTGGCCTGTGGTGTAAAAAAGCCGCGCGTCACCAAGCGAGGAGCTGCAGCGCGCGGCCCCTTCCCGAGCGGACATGACGACGATCAGGAAGGAAACTGGTGGCCCGCCCAGGATTCGAACCTGGAACCTCCAGGATAGAAAGCCGGTGCGCTATCCAGTTGCGCCAGCGGGCCGGGGAAGGTCAGACAGCCGGATATTTGATGCCGGTAACCACCTGCGGCACGAAGTCCGGCGCAATGGTCATGGCGCGATCGCCCGTCTTCAGGCAGTAGAGGTCCAAGCCAAGCCCGTGTTCATTATAGGTGGCGATATAGCGCTCGCGGCCTATGAAGACGGTAGAGCCTTCGGGGTAGAAGTCGCGCCAGTTCATGCCGTCGCCTCCCCATTGTCAGCCGCATAGTAAGCGCGATCCAGCTCGTTCACGGCACAGGTCAGATCGGTCAGCGCGTCACACAGTGCCTCGAACTTGCCGCTGATCTTCCGCAGCACTACAGCCCAGTCGCGCGGCAGGTGCGGATTGCGGACGGAAATGCGGAGCTCGTCGAGAGCGTCGTTCCGAAGCTCCTCAAACATTGCGCTGGCGAGAAGAGACTTACGGTAGGCGATGCCAAGGCCATCCTCCATATCGAAGAAGGCTTCAGCGAGCTGGACAGTCCTTGGATTTAAGGAATGGTTTACTACGTTCTGCGTCATGTTGGGCCACCTCGTTGCGTCTTTCGTATCTAGGTGATACCTTTAGATCACGACGATCCCGATGTCAATACCAAAAGATCATAGTGATACCAATGGATCATAATAATCTATCTGGCCGACAACTTGCGGCGGCAAGAACGCTCCTCGGAAAGACGCAGGCTGAGATTGCCTCGGCGGCGAAAATCAGTGTGCCTACTTTGAAGCGAATGGAGGCGAGTGAGGGAAGTGTGTCAGGCATGACGAACAACGTCGCGGCTGTTGTTGCCGCCCTGCTAGACCTTGGAATCGTCTTCATACCGTCCAACGGCAACGGGCCTGGCGTGCGGCTGCGGGATCGGCAGGGTTAACGGAACAAAGGCCAGCAATGCGCGTTGCCTCCCCGCCATTCGACACCGAGGAGATCATCATGAAAAATCTGGCTGATATTTTCGAGCACACGCTGCAGGACGTTTACTATGCGGAGAACGCGATCACCAAGGCGCTACCGAAGGTCGCCAAGGCAGCGAAGAGCGCCGAGTTGAAGAAGGCGGCCGAAGAGCACCTTGCCGAGACCAAGGACCAGATCAAAAAGCTGGAACAGGTCTTCAAATCGATCGGCAAGAAGGCTTCCGGCGAGAAGTGCGATGCCATTGAGGGCCTGATCAAAGAAGCCGACGGCCTCATGGAAGAGGCTGAGGGAACAGCTCTTGATGCAGGCCTTCTCGCAGCTTGTCAGGCTGTCGAGCACTACGAGATCGCGCGCTATGGCTCGCTTCGTGAATGGGCGAAGGATCTCGGCCACGACGAGGCGCACAAGCTCCTAAGCGAGATTCTCGACCAGGAGAAGGCGACGAACAACAAGCTGACGAACCTCGCCGTGACGGCGATCAACAAAACGACGGCCGCCAAGAAGGCTGCCTGACATTTCCGTCTCTGGAATCAGTAAAGCCGGCCAATTGGCCGGCTTTTTTATCCGCACTTGACGCCTCTCTCCGCCCGCCCTACCCTTTTTCACTGCGGCCTCACCACCCGCATTACCACAGAGAGGAGACCTAAGAACGCGGTCGGCATCCGTGCCGGCGGCAAGCCTCTGATCTGGAGCAGTTGCCCATGGTGCTACCACTCAAAGGCCTCTCCAAGGTCAAAAAGACCTTAGCCAGCGGCAAGACCATCTACTACTGCTACGCGTGGCGAAAAGGGCCGCTTTTAAAGAACAAGAAGGGCGAGCCGATGCAGCCGGATGACGTCGGCCTGCAAGCAGCGTTCGACGCAGCGCACGACAGACTACGCCACCCGCACCCCGAGACGGTCCACGGGCTGATCACGACCTATCTTGGTTCGTCAGATTTCCGATCCAAGGTGGCTCAAACTAGGCGCCATTACGCCGGCTATCTGGACATAATCCGCGACGAATTCGGTGCGCTGACGTTCGGCGACCTGGAGGCCATGCAAACTCGCGGACGATTTAAGTCCTGGCGCGATACCATGGCCGACACCCCACGAAAGGCGGACTTCGCCTGGAGCGTCCTTTCGCGCGTTCTCTCCTTCGGAAAGGACCGCGGGATGCTTTCCCGCAATATTGCAGAACGCGGTGGCCGTCTCTACCGGGCCGATCGGCGAGAGAGCATTTGGACAGACGCCGATATCGCGGCTTTCAATGCCGTCGCCGGACAAGAACTTCGCTTAGCCCTTCTGCTCGCCTTGTGGACTGGCCAGCGCAAGGGCGATCTATTGGCGCTGAAGTGGGCAGCCTATGACGGCGCCAGCTTCCGATTAAAACAGAGCAAGACCGGCAGGCTGGTCGCAATACCCGCCTCGAGTGCTGTCCGCGCTGCGCTGGAGACGATCCCCCGGCCGTGCCCGGCTGTGCTCTGCAACTCAAGGGGAAAGCCTTGGACGGAGGCCGGATTCAACACCAGCTGGCGCAAGGCAATCACGGCCTCTGGTGTAGAAGGACTGACATTCCATGACCTCAGGGGGACGACCGTGACCCGTCTGGCGCTCGCTGGGTGTTCGATCGCGGAAATCGGCGCGATCACTGGTCATTCTCCGAAAGACATTGACGCCATCCTTCACGCCCACTACCTCGGCGGCCAGCGGGAGTTGGCGGCGCAGGCGATGAACAAGTGGGAACATCGATGACCGACCTACTCTCGAAGCTCCCACTCTTCGCTACCGACCGCGAGATCGCCGTCGCCGTGGTCGGCAAGGAGCGCGCGTCGATGTACGTGAAAGCAGCGATTCCAATCCTGGAGCGGCACGGTTTTCCCAAAATAGACCCACTGCACGATGGAAGGTCGGTCTTGCTGGTTCGCCGGTTCTACGACGGCTATCTCGGGATCACGGCAGGGTTCCAGGTGGCCGCTCCGGACGGCGAGGAGAATTTGGGTGTGTGGAAAGGCCGGCGACAAGCGCGGCGAAAGCGCAAACCCCAGCTCGACCTCAACACCAGATGCGTGAACGCCCTTCGCTACATGGTCGAACATCCCGACGTGACGACGAGCGCGGAAATCCCCGGTGCAACTGATTTCACGATGCTGGAACTGGTCGATAAAGGCGCGCTCAGAGAAGGTAAGAAAGACACGCAAGGCGATCGCACCTGGATCGTTCTGGATGCCGGTCGCGAGGAGATCGCGCGTTACAACGACTGGCATGGCGGCAAGCGGCGCTAACACGGAACCCCGAAGGGAATTTCCTCGCCGGCCCGTTGACTCAGACTCCAACTAGAACATAATGAGAACGAACCGGCACTGCCGGTCGCCACCATAAATCCCAATCTCTACGCCGACTGTGGCAGAGACACAGGAGAACGACGACGTGCGCCCGCTCGAAAAGCAACCTGAGAACCCAAACGAGATCGACGAAGCGCTGTCTTGGCACGATGGAGATGCTCGTGCCACCGTCGCCACCCTCCTCGCGGATTGCGCCTACCTGCGCTGGCAGCTTGAGCTTGCCAGGAGGGCAATGAGCTACGGATTCGTCCGCGGCTGGCGTCCAAAGATCGAGCGGGAGTGAATCGGATGGAGGAACAGCAAGAAGGCGGCAATCCGATGAGCCGAAGGGACGCGCGCGCACGAGAATCAGTCCTGGTCTCGCTAGGCGTTGCGCTGGCGGTAACGCCGAAATTCGAGCTCCAGAATTACGCGCGGATCAGATCATCCAGGCGGGCGACTGCCCATGCAGACAGAATGGAGGTGGTGGCCATCGGCGCTATAGCACCCCAACTCGCCCAACATTTCGCCCCCTTCGCCGTTTTCTCGGGCGAGAGCGCCAACCAATGGCGGATCGTGGAGTCGACCGTCCGGGAAGCGCTCATCGCCGTACCCATCTCTTAACGTGTCCTCCTTGCCAAAGGCGATACAGATGCCCGCCATGAAATCGCCAGGCAAGTTTTTGAAGCGGTCGACCGAAATTATCGGCTTGTCGCTCTTCCAGCGATGCCTGCCAACAATCCGGGAGGCTGGTGGGATATGGTTTTCGAGCAGCATTATGGGTTACCGAAACCGGAGGGCACCTTGCCGCTTTGAGGGCTCCGCACTATTCTCCCGGTGGTGGAGGAGCAAGCATGGCGCTTACAGGCCCGCAACGCACCGTTTGCGCTGAGGACAGGATCCTTCGCTGCGAGGAGGACCTTGAGACGGAATTCCAGTCGCTCATTGAGAAGGCCACGCAGGCGGGATGGAGTGAGAGCGAGGCCTGCACGGCAATAGCTTCCTTGGCGGACCATCACATCCTCGCCGCGTGTGCCAATGATCGCATGATGAACGAGTTAGCCGCACACCGGACGGCAGGCATAGTCATCAAGGCACAGCCGCGATGAAGCAGGATGCCAGCTTCCTTCTGATCCTGATCTTTTCCGCCCTTCTTGCAATATCGATGATAGCCGCGCCACTTCTGCGGCTGCTCCACGGGAGTTGAGAGACATGTGCGGCCGCTTCACGCAGATGATGTCCTGGCGCGATCTCGTCGCGCTCTATCGCCTGACCGACAAGTACCTGATCAGGAACACCGAGGCGCGCTACAACATCGCGCCGACACAGACTGTCCCGTTTATCCGGGTCGATGGCGATGGGAACCAGATCGTCGAAGACGGCTGCTGGTGGCTGGTCCCTCACTGGGCGAAGGAGATGCCAAAGGCGGCGATGTTCAATGCGCGGATCGAGACCGTCGATAGCTCTCCGGCGTTTCGGGACGCATTCAAGATGCGCCGTTGCCTCATCCCCGCTGATGGCTTCTACGAGTGGACAAAAGCCGATGACGGCGGCAGGGACCCGTGGCTTATCCAGATGCCGGGCGAGAAGCCTTTCGCCTTTGCCGGCCTCTGGGCCCATAACAGCAATCTCGACGTGACCAGCTGCACCATCATCACGGCGCCCTCGATTGCACCCATCAGCCAGATCCACGACCGGATGCCAATCATCCTGGACCCCGAAGTTTTCGACGGCTGGCTTAATCCGAATACGCCAGTGGAGAATTTGAAAGGCATCCTGGGGCACCACCTCGACGGGCAGATGCAAATGCACCGCGTCAGCCGGGACATAAACAGTTCGAGGTTTACCGAACGGCCGGCGCCGATCGTCAATTCGCTCTAGCGGAGACTGCCATGAACCGCGGCTATTGGAACCGGCCCGTCACCTTCGAAACGACGACACTGGGTGTCTACCGCACGATCAACAGCGCAAGCGAAGCGGCCGGCGTTCTGCTCTATGACTGGCCCGTCGACGAAGGGAAAGCGTGGAAGGCCGCGCAAGAGATATGCCTGGCTGTGCTGGAAGGCAGCGCGGACGCTGAAGAATCGCGACAGGCGTTTCTTCTGGCAGCAGAAGAGGCTGACGTGTTTGTCAGAGATTCGTGAGGAGGCGGGAGGGGGCGCCTAAAGCGGCACCCCTGTATGCTCAACGATCTTCATCTTAATATAGGCCTCGGCGAATTGCACGGCAGCCCGGACACCGTAGCTGCCTATTTTCTTGGTTCCGGCCTTGATCGCCTCCCAGTTGGTCGGTTCGCGGATTGACGCGAGAAAGTCGTGACCGCGCATCGTTAGGCGATGGACGGAATAACTGACGAAGACAAGTTCATCGTCTTCATCGTCAGGCAGCTCGTCGATCGTCGCCTTGATCAAGTCGTCGCCCGCCGCGAGAACGACGTGATAGGCGATCTGCTCTTGCGTCCAGCCCTGGATAGAGATGTCGCTGAGGTCGCTGTGAACCCGATCAGCATTCTCCTCGATGTGGAGAAGCACTTCGCGGAGCAAGTCCATATCAAGTTTCATGTCGTCCCCCGAAACAAGAAATCTCATGCGGGAAACTTTTACACGATAACACGTCATTGTTGATTCCTTACTTCGATTTGCGTCTACCCTGAACGCCGCGTAGGTCTCGGCTGCATGAGGCTGTCCAGCCGCTCGTTGGTGCGGTCGATCTTCGCCCCGACGGAATCGAGGGCCTTCATGATCTGAGCTGTTTGTTCCGACATGCCGGCTTTGGTCACGTACGTCTCGGCAACGTGGAGGCGGTGGGCGGCGAGGTCCTTCGATGCGCCGTCCGCTTTGTCCTCGGCGATCTTCACCTTCGCCTCCACACGCGACCACACGCGCCACCCCGCCCCCGACAACATTACGAAGAACCCGACCACGGCCATAATTTCCGGGCCGGTCATCGTACAAGCCCCCGCAGACCGACCACGAGCGACAACGCCTGCACGTACAGCCACGCCCTCATGGCCGTACCCCGCAAAGCCGCTGTAGCTTGGTGTTCTCGGTCAGTATCTGCCGCTTCGTTTCAGCAGTCAGCTTGTCCTCGATGGATGGGCGCACGGCGCGCGCCACGTCGCAGTAGTTACCGCCCACCGTCGCGCATCCACTCGTTAAGGCGACGATCAACATCGTCGTCGCCCATGCCGTTAACTTCATCTTCAACCCCCCTCGCCTTTTTGATTGCTTTTGCATTGTTGCGTGCCTGCTCGGCTTCGGCCGCCGCCTTGCCGCCAGACCGTCCATACAAAAAAGCGCCCACAATGATCGCGAGCGCAACACCGGCCGCGGACAGCCAGCCAGATATGCGGGACCAGATCCCCGCCGCGATGGTAGTGAGCATCACACCGCCACCTCCTTGCCAGTCTTGGTATTCCACCACCGCTGGATAACATCCCGCTTGCGGTAGGCGACGTAAACCACAGCCACTAGCGCCACGCCGAGCGCGATCCAGCCCCACGGCAGCCCCGCCGCGAATGCAAGTGCACCAGAGCCCACCGCGGAGCCGGCGCCATTGGTGACGACTTCCTTGACGGTAGCCGCGTCACGCCGCAACTGGCTGAGAGTCGCCGGCCCAAGAATGCCGTCCGCGACAAGATGCGGGTGGGCCTTCTGGTAGGCGATCAGCGCGTCACGGGTCTTCTGCCCCATCCATCCGTCGATGGCGCCAGGGTTGAAGCCCTTGGCGGAAAGAATCTCCTGCGCTTCCTTGACGACGGGATCGGGCTTCTTTGCCCTGGTCTCCGTGGCCTCGCGCGGAACGCCCTCCGGAGCGCTATAGCGGACGCCGGCATAGTCTCCCACGAGGAACAGGTTCGCCTCTTCCTTGCGGCGGCGCACGAGGCCGGGGAGTTTCTTACCGGCAGCCGTGTTGTAGTGGCTCCCGAGATATGCGGCAGCGTCCTTGATCTCGCCTGCGCGCCACAGTTTGGCCCATTGCCAGCCCATTGCTCCCGTGCCGAGATTGTAAACAGCGCTAACCGCGGCATCCATCTGGTGCTGCTTGCGGTCGGACGGGCTATTGGAAACAACGGCCGGTTCGAATTCGGCAGCCAGGACTTCCGACAGGATTTCGTCGCTTTGAGCGGCGGTGATCTTGGTTTTGCCCGGCACCAGTTTCGTGATGCCGCGCTTTGCAAGAGCGGCACGCACCGCCTTGGACCGCATTGTGAAGCCCTGACCGATCGTCGGAATGCCAACGGGGTCCAGATAACAAGTCAGCGGGTTGCCCTCATGGGCGCGCAGAAACGCGCGGCCACGAGCCGATGTCGTGGTAATCATGTCGTATCCTAGGGTGGGGAGATTGTCAGCCGAAGATGCCGGACGCGCGCTGGCGCGCCGACGCGTAGAACGCGGAGCGGTTCATGGTGGTGTCCTTTCGATTGTGAGGAGGTAAACCGGGCTACCGGTCCAATTAAGCCGGCATTAACCCTACGCGGCGATTAATGCGGACAGGGACATCAAGAGGAGCTGGGGCAATGCAAAGACGTCTTGCGCGGATCGAAAAACGACAGGTCCAAATCGGCAGGGTCGCCGGAGCGGCGCTCACAATCGGCATTCTGGCACTGATGCCGATGCTGATAATGTTGTAGCTGCGCACTGATCCTCGTAACAGGACTCGACTCCATGTCGTGAGGGTGTTTCTCTTTACCGAAATGGGGGAGAGAGGGATGCATGTTTGCGATCGACAAAGAGATATTGGCCGAGATGAGGAAGGGCTCGGATCGAGCCTGTGCCATCGTCGGGCATGCTCACATTGAAGAAGAATGCAAAGCGGCGCTGCGAGCGCTCCTACGCAACGACGCGACGGCTTTTAATGAGGCCACCGAGTGGAACTTCCTGCAAAGCCACGCGGCGAGAGTGAACCTTCTGTATCTGATCGAAGCAATAGACAAACCAGCGCGCGATGACCTCAAGCTACTCACAGGGGTCAGAAATGAGTTTGCCCACAATTCTCAGGTGACGAAGTTTTCCTCGCCTTCCGTGGCCAAGCATCTGTCTAAGATAAAGCTGCTAAACGTCACGACCAATGTCCGCAACTTGTTCAGTGGCGCCAAGGAGGTATCCCTGCGTAGGCAATTCGAATACTGCGTGGGTAACGCTGTCGCTATTCTTCGGCAGTGCGCTCCACGCGTTGCGGGGGAATGACCGCCTGCATCCGCCTGACACGCTCCATCGCAACATAGATACGATATATTCGATCCTCATCATAAAGCTCCGGCTGCCCGTAAGTCGAAATCTCATTGCCCGCCCGGATGCCGGCTTCCAGCATCGCGTCGTTAACCTCTACGGTAATGTGCCGCAGAGGATTCTCCGTCTCACGGTCGAGGTGATCATTGAAATCTTTATGGGTATCCGCATTGCGCAGGACGGGATCGAACATGCAATCGAAGATTTCCGCGGTAAGATTCTCGAATTCGATCTTCATTCCGAGCCATCCACTGTCGGCCACTCGAACACCGGCAACTCATCAATGAATTCCTCGACGGACGGCACCTGCCGCTCGTCGGCTGCGACCTTGCCGAGTTCGGCCGTGGAATAGCTCCACACGGCGGATCGCCAGGCGAACAGCGCCTCAGCCTCGGCCGCGAATGTCGGGTTGGGATCGTTGCGGTACGAGACTGCCGTCTGCACGCTGTCGTACTGCCGTTCTCTCGCTTTGTTATCGAGGTGCGCCTGGATGGCGCCGGAGAACTGCGCCAGGAGCGCAGCCTTGGCCTGCTCGGCCTTCCGTTCGGCCGTGATGATGATTGCGGGGTCAGGCGTCCACATGGATACGCTCCTTTGCAATAGATTGTTTTACCGCCACGGCAAGTGGCCGCGGATCATTGGCGATCTCGTCGGAATAACCGAGTTGTTTGCGCCAGAAATGCCTGGTGCTCACCAGTTCGCTGTCCACCAACTGCGCCTCGATAAGCCGACGGTGCGTGATCAGGACACCACTCATGTCTCTGCATCCTCTGTGTCCACCGGCAGATCGAGCGGCCCGTCCGGCGGATCGACGATCGGTGCGGGAAAAGCGACGGCCGGCGATGGATTGGCGCCGTGCGGCAGGATCAGCGTCAGGTGCAGCACGTCGCCGACGCGCTCGACGGGTCCGACGATCCAGTCGCACGGCACTTCGCCTGCCGGCATCGTTGCGCCGTCCAGCAGCGATGAAAAGTCAAAAGCCTGGCCATTTATGGTGAGAACATCCCCGGTCTTGCTGACCACAAGAGCGTCGCCGCGGCGCATGGGAGAAAGAGAGATTATCATCAGAACCACCTTCCGATTGCGATGTAGGTGCCTGTATTGGTCGTGCCAGCTCCCGTTGTGGAGATGTAGATGGCGATGGTTGCTCCGGTGGAGGAAATTGCTGTTTGAGTTGCGACGCGCGGGTTTCCGGGTGTGCTACCAGCAAGGGAGGCCATGAATGGAGGTACCGAGAAAGCTGCCGAAAAGCTGAAAGGCTCGCCGTTCGGATGGACGCCCCAGCAGATCTGCGTCCCGTCAGCGAACCGTACATAATGTCCATTCGCGTTGTTGCCGCGCTCGATAAGAGCACCGGTCGGCGTCCCGCTCGAATGAGCGACAGCACCGACAACATTTCCCCGGCGGAAAGCGGCGTTTGGCGGGGCGGTTGCACCGATTGTACCCCAAAAAGCTGCAGCGTTGGCATCGTCGAGCAGACTGCGTGCAAAGGAAGTGAGCGTTGCAAGCTCCGCCGCGCCCGCGCCGGTGTAGAAGGCCATTTTGTCCGCCGCAGGCACCAGCCCGACGAGCGGGGAAATGGCGTTGGCGCCGAGCGCCGTCAGCATCTCGCGCGTCGCCGCAAGCACACGCTCACTGTCCGGCGTGTAGCGGATTTCGTAGGCCGCAGCGGCCCGGTTCGCGCCGGGCCAGGCATAGGCGAGCGTCAGGCTTGTGTTGCTGTTGACCGCCGCGATCCGGACGGCAAGTCCGGCAGCCCAGAACAGGTCGCCCGCACGGATACCGCTCGTCAGCCAGGTTGTGCCCTGTCCGGTGACGCTCGTCTCGCCGGCATTCACCGAAGCTGTGCCTGTATTGTAGGTGGTCGCGACTGCCATCACTCGCCTCCTTCTTCAAGAGGGGGCTCGGCAGCGGCCTTCAGCTGGCCTATTTCCTCGCGGAGGGCCGCAATCTGCGCGTCCCTCTCGGCAATCAGCACCAGCGCCTCGCTATGCGCCTGCGCCAGGACGAGGATGCGGTTGCGCAAGGTCGCTTCGATGGCACGAAGCTCCTGCACTTCCACGATGGGGGAAATGTGCACCTGGGTCATGGGTGTCCCTGTCGTTGGGTTTGGATGATGTGAAGGATCAGGCCGTCGCCGGGATGCCGAGGACGTAGTACCGGATGCCGAGGATCGGGGAGGTGTCGAACACCCGCACGGCTTCGCGCTGGCCGCCGGACGTTCTCCAGTACCGGTTCACCGGAGCGCCGCGGTTGGTGTAGAAGGTCGCCTGCTGGTAGTTGTACTCGCAGTGGGAGCTGTCCCCTGCGGCCTGCGTGTCGTTGCCGAACTGGTTGGGCAGCAGCCGCTTGACCAGCGGTTCCCTCACCCCCATGGACCAGCTATGCCCTGAGCCGTGATGCGTGGAGAACTTGATGAGCGGAAAGAACCCCGTCGCATCGTAGGTGATGGTCTGCGCAACGCCGATGCCGACCGGAACGGTCAGGTAGCCCTCTTGCAGTATCTGGATGACCGGGCGGCGGGTGTCGAGGATCACGTCCGCCCAGGACGGCGGATCGCCGGCGCCGGGTCGAAGGAACTGGATATGCCGCTCGCCGCCGTGCTGGTAGTGCCGCAACACGTTGTAGCTGCCGGACGTCGGTGCGCTGGCATCCGCGCCGAAGAGGATGAAGCGCGCGCGGCAGGACACGCCGTTGTTGATGAAGACGATCTTGCTGCCTTCGAAGGTGTAGTCGACATTGATGCCGGTGCTGTCGCTCGGAACGGC